>JBEKUQ010000555.1:0-2976 GCA_049514835.1 Verrucomicrobiota bacterium
ACTAATAAAGTCACAACGAGGGCGCACCCCCATCACCGCCGCTGACCAGAAAATACTAGGGACAAATAAGGAGTACTAGTCTCAACGAGGGCGCACCCCCGTCCCCGCCGCTGACGTCACAGGCTATACTGATCATCCGGCTAATCCGGTCACAACGAGGGCGCACCCCCATCACCGCCGCTGACCAATGTCCATAGCACATTGCATTGCTTAAATGTCACAACGAGGGCGCACCCCCATCACCGCCGCTGACTGATAGTGATTCCCTTTGCAAAGACATCCCTTGGTCACAACGAGGGCGCACCCCCATCACCGCCGCTGACCGAGCCCGTTTAACATTGGGCACCCTTCAAAAGTCACAACGAGGGCGCACCCCCATCACCGCCGCTGACAACAAGAAGAATCTTAACGAAAGGATCAAATGTCACAACGAGGGCGCACCCCCATCACCGCCGCTGACCAAACAGACTTGATTGTAGTTGGCATATTGTCACAACGAGGGCGCACCCCCATCACCGCCGCTGACTCTACCATATTTGGGCCATTGAATGTCAAGTGCTTGCGGGCGAATTTCCGGGGACCTCCCGATTTTCAGGCGGTTTTTTCTCCGAAACCGCACCGGTCTCCGCCGAAAGGGGTGTTGGTAGCTTTTGCGGCTGGTCCGAAGGCAAAATCCGCCGCATCCGGGCATGGTAAATGCCGGGTTCGCCTGCCCCTTTTATCCAGGCTTTGAGGCTCAACACCTGGGCCTGGAGCAAATCGAGCAAATGAGATGGATCGCCACTGTTGGTGGTCAGCAGTTCGCGCTCCCATTGCTCTAAATAGCGGGCGACGGCCTCTCCATTGAGGCGCTGGCCACCGTGGGGATGAGGTTCGAAGTCTGGCAATTGAATGATCCGCCGATTGACCAATTTGAGGAGGAAACGGTCCATTCGACATCGGAATGGTTCCATCAGATCGTAAACCAAGCTCTCGTAGCGGTTGATCGGACTATGCAAGAACCCCAGCCAAGGATTCAATCCCCGTTGAAGATGGAAAACGAGCAGCCGTCCGAACAAGAGGTGAGAGCCAAAGTCCAGGAGGCTGTTCCATGGGTCTTTGCGCTCGCCCGGCACCCGCTCCGCGCTATGCCAGTCCGGGCCGACACGATCGTTGACAAAACGGAAGGTCAGCCGGGCGGCGGCGCCTTCGAAGCCGAGCAGTTGTTCGACGGTGTTGGCTGAGGCAAGGCGCTCCAAGGATCTACGCAAGACCTCGGCCACAGACCGAGCCGGGACGCCGGGCAGTTCGGCAAGCCACGCGGCATAGTTATGTATCTTGGACCAGACAATGCGGCCAGCGAAGGCTACCCGCTGGCAGTCATTGAGGGCGGCATGGCGAGAGGCGTGCGCGGACGCCGTGTCCAGATGCTCGCGCGTGCGTGGAAAAAGGGTGTTCCACGGCTTGCCGGCGGCAGTGCAGAAGGTGAGGGGCAACGCCCAGTCGTTGAGGCGTTCCACCAGGCGGGCCGAGATTCCCCCGGCGCCCAAGAGTACGACCCCATCGAGACGGCGCAAAGGAACCCGGGCCTGCAATTCCGAGCCGGTCCTGACGACCAAACTGTCGTGATCAACGCCAGCCCACGCCCTTGGGTCGCGGAGGTAAAGGGTTCGCCGCGCCTGGGCCTCGGCGACTCGCGCCGGGTCCAGGCCGCCTCCGTAGGCTTGACCGAGAAATTGGAAACCGGCTTCGCATGGCAGGACGGCGGTCTTGGCATCGTTAAGTTGAAGTTTTAGCGGTGAAAGGAGTTTGCGAACGGTCTCGAGGGCTTGTTGGGCTTCTGCCTCGGATTGGCAAAGCACCAGCAAATCATCGGCGAAGCGCACATGGCACAGGTCCGCCCGTTCCATTTCTGCGTCGAAGCCATTGAGGTAGACATTGGAGAGCAAAGGGGAAAGGGGGCTGCCCTGGAGGAGCCCTCGCTCGCGGATGATCGGCTTGCCGTTAATGGAAACCGGCGTCCGCAGAGCGCGCCCAATCAGGGCCAACAGCAGGCTGTCGCCTTTCGGAACAAGCTGGCGCACTTTTTCCAGCATGAGTGTCCAATCCACCTGGTCGAAGAACTCCTCGACGTCAGCCCGCAAGGCCCAGACGCGGCCCTCGCGATAGGCGTTGCGGATTTTATTCGCAATGAGGCTGGGAGAGCAGCCGGGGCGGTAGCCGACGGAGGCCGGCTCAAACACATGATCGAAAAGCGGCGATAAAAGCTGGTGTAACGCCTTGTGAACGACAAAGTCACGCGGAGCAAGCTGAACGATCATTCGGCGAGCTTCGCCGCCGCTTTCCTTGCGGACCAAGAATCCCCGGGCTTCGGAGGGGTTCCATGTCTGTGCGGCGATTTCATGGGCAATCTCGGTAGCCGCAGTTTGTGGGTCGCGCAGGACGTGATGAAATTCTTCCGGTGGATCATGGCGCTCAGCTAATTCCTGGTATGCAGCCAAATAGGTCGCTGGCTCGCACAGGTGCCGGGTAAAATAGGCCTGTCCGGTTGAATCCAGCGAACAGGCTCCGAGGCCGGCAAACTTCGTTCCCGCGGAAAACTCGGTTCCGAGCAAGAGCAGGGGCCAGACACGATCCAGCGGGCCTCGGAGAAACAGCGGGCCGACATTTCCGACGATGTTCCTTCGCCCGCCCGAACTTTTTGAAGACGGCGACATGGCGCTTCGTCGCCAATAATAAGGGAGCGTCTGGACGCTTTCCCACGCCTGGGTTGCGTCCGGAAGAGGTTGGCCAAAGAACTTTTCCAATTTTCGCGTCAAGATCGCGCCAAACTCTGCCGCCGAAATTAGCCAGGGCCGTTCAGAGTCGCTGGCCTGGAAGTCCAGGGGCGTGTAAAAGTCGAGGCAGACCTCCTCAGGATTCGCCGGCATCGGCGTGGCCCGCTCCAGGTCCGCCAATGAACAGGGCACGAAAATTGGCTGGCTAACGATTTCAAAA
>JBEKUQ010000556.1:0-2975 GCA_049514835.1 Verrucomicrobiota bacterium
GCCGTCTCCCAGTCCGCCCGCCAGAAACTCCTCGGCCACCACTGGCCCGGCAATGTCCGCGAACTCCGCAACGTCATCGAACGCGCCGTCATCCTCGAATCTTCCCCGGAAATCCAGCCCGCCTGCCTCCCCGATTTCCACCTCGAAGGACGCCTGCGCAAATCCGACGTCAGCCCCGTCACCGGCGCCCAATCCCTGGACGAACTCATGGCCGCCTTCGAACGCCAGTTGATCAACGACACCCTCGAACAAAACCGCTACAACATCTCCAGAACTTCCGAACAATTGAAAATCAGCCGCCACGCCCTCCGCTACCGCATGCAGCGCCTCAACATCAACCTCGACGCCGCGGACGAATCTCCCCTCCCGCCCCCCAACGACCCCGCGGCCCCATGACCTCTCACAGTTCAGCCATCACCCGCAAAAGCGCCTCCAACCTCGCGCTCGCCTTCTTCCTCCTCCCCAAACCCAAGCGCGAGGACATGTCCGTCCTCTACGCCTTCTGCCGCGAAGTGGACGACGTGGCCGACCATCCGTCCGAGCCGCTTCCCGCCCGCCGCGCCCGCCTCGCCGACTGGCGGCAGGAAATCCGCCTCGCCTGCGAAGGCGCCATCCCCACCTTCCCCATCGCCCGCGAGCTCCAGCCCGTCATCGTCCGCTACCGCCTCCCCTTCTCCGCCTTCGACGAGCTCATCCGCGGCGTCGAAATGGACCTCGACATCAACCGTTACCAGACCTTTCACGACCTGGAACAATACTGCTACCGCGTCGCCTCCGTCGTCGGCCTGCTCAGCGTCGAAATCTTCGGCTACCAGGACCCCGCCTGCCGCGACTACGCCGTCCACCTCGGCAAAGCCTTGCAGTTGACCAACATCCTCCGCGACGTCCGCACCGACGCCCAGCGCGGCCGCATCTACCTTCCCCAATCCGAACTCCAGCGCCACCGCGTCGCCCCCGACGAAATCCTGCAGCTCCAATACTCCGACCGCTTCGCCCGCCTGGCCGCCGCCGTCGCCGCCGAAGCCAGGAAATTCTACGCCCTCGCCCGCCAAACCCTGCCGCCCGCCGACCGCCGCTCCATGATCGCCGCCGAACTCATGGGCTCCGTTTATTGGCGCCTTCTCGAAAAACTCGAAAACTCCCGCTTCCAGGTCTTCGGCCCCGTTCCCACCCGTCTCAACAAATCCCAAAAATTCCTCCTCGTCCTCCGCACTTGGTGGCGCCTCCTCTCCAACGGCCGCGCCGCCGGCTACGGCGCCGCCTGAACCGGAGGGTTGTGGCGGCGGTTTATGACCGCCGCAAGTTTAACGGGGAGGAGGAAAACATTAGGAACAGGCGAGCGCAAAGCCGAGCCAGTGGAAAAGCTCGACCTCACCCCGGCCCTCTCCTCCAGGAGAGGGAGAATCGTCCGCCGTCTCACTGAAAACCCGCGACTGCCTTGGCCGGACGACCAACCCTCAACCCATGAGCGCCGATGGGTGTTCCTTCTCCCAGGGGGAGAAGGTTAGGATGAGGGCGAGCCACGAAGAATTCTGTCTCACACCCATGGGCTCCCAAACTCACCCTTCGACCTTGCGCCATTCCTTCCAATCTTTCAGCGTCGCTCCGGCCATGACCTCGGCGGCTTCGTGCAGCCATTTTCCTTTCCGCTGCGCCAGGTCCCGTCGCACCGCGGCCCTCCCCCGCCGGGCGCCCAGATGCACATTGGCCGCTTCCCGTCCCATGGCCCTCAGCAGTTTTTCTTCATCATGGCCGCGCGGCAAGTCCGACAATTCAATCCGGCTGCAATACGGCGACAACCGCCGCAACACCCAGCCATTTTTCACCGCCAGGAACGGATCCGGCGTGCGCACGGCGTTGGCCACGATCCCTGCATAGTAAATCTCCGGGTTGGACAATCCACCCGCCCAGGCACAGGCCGACGGCAGCAACGGCTTGGTCTCCCGCGCGATTTTGCCCCCGCGCCAATCCGCCAGGGCCGTGAACCGCTCCCGGCCCAGGCTCCCCAGCCCCGCCTGCCGGTGGGCCACACGAAATTTCAGCCCGCGTTCCGGCATGGCCTGGGCGAGCATCAACCGGACCTGCGCCGGCACCTGGCGGAGGGTGGGCAGCGCCCCCAGTTTCTCCCAGAAGCGCACCGGATCCCGTTCCCGGCTCGTCACCGCCTCGCGCAGCAACGGATGCTTCTCCGCCAGCACAAAGGGTTCACCGCCATTCTCCAAGCCGGTGGTGTAACCCTCCAGTATCGGCGTCGAAGCGCTCGCCGGCGCCAGCGACAAATGCCCCAGCTCAAAGGCCAGCCACGCGCTGGTGGTCAGTCGCACCAGATCCAACGTGTACGGCAGCGGAAAAGCCTCGTCGAAATCATTGATGCCCCATATCAGCCGCCCCTCCGCATCGCGCCAGGTGCCATAATTCTCCACATGCAAATCCCCCACCGCCAAGAGCCTGGGCGCTCCGGCCAGCTTCGGACACAGCGCCGGGAAAAGCTGCATCCAGCGATAGAACGTGGCGCGCAAAAACGAAAACGCATCCTGCGCCATGAACCTGTGCTTGGCCTCCAGGTCGCTCCGCACCACCCGGATATGACCCGCCAGCCACGCCTCATACTCCCGGCTCGCCTGCTGGATATTCATCGCCGCAATTCTCCCGCACACCGCCTTCCTTGTCACTTAAAAATTCTCCATTCATTTGTTGCCCCGGCCTTGGCCGGCAGGGGGGTCGCTCGTGTGACCGTCGCCCGACGCCAATGCGGCCTTCATTCTCTAATACTTTGATCTGAGCCTGACAGAACGACGAAGCACTTGCAGAGGGCGCATCTTGACACTGCTACGAGGGTCAGGCACAAGAATGATACAGGAGTGCGCCCGTCCTCGGGCGCAGCAGCGCGAGAAACTCGGCGCGCCGGTGATCTTTCCGCGCACCCAAAAAACTCCTGGCTTGCTGCGGCCGGGGACGGCCGCACTCCGCCGGTA
>JBEKUQ010000557.1:0-2970 GCA_049514835.1 Verrucomicrobiota bacterium
AACCTGCGGCGACATTTAAGAAGCCGCCGGCGACTGTTCCAAAATTGGCCGTCACGCTGTTATTCAATGAAGACCCGAAAAAATTTGTCTCGCCACCGCCGCCAATCGTCGCGCCCACGACGCCACTGGCAACCAAATTATTTGGCGAGCCTCCAATCACATTCGGCGCGCCTAGTCCGCTTGTGCCCGGCTCCAACCGCAAAGCGCGTCCGCCGTTCACCCAAAATTCCACCGGTTGATTATTCGTGCTGCCGATGAATTGGCCGCTGGCCACAGTGTTGCCGCCCGTCTGCCAGAAATTCGTCGCGTTCAATCCGTTCAACGCCGTTGCGTTCACGTTCGTCACGTTAGCGCCATTGCCGACAAAGGAACCGGCGGTGACGGTGCCGCTCACGGTGGGACTGGCCGGCAGATTGCCGTTGGCCAGCGCGCCGCTCACGCTGGCGGCGGTGACGGCATATGGCACGGGCGTGAGCTGCTGGCGCGGGGCGAGCGTGCTGAAACTGTTCGCGGCGTTGGTGCTGACGGCGATCGCCAGCCAGTTGCTCGTGCCGGTGAACACGCCCGGCCCGAAATCCACGAGCGTGGTGAACAGCCCGTTGGTAACAGCCACGGCGGAATTGGTGACCGGCCCGGCAATGGCGCTGCCGGCGATGTTGGTGGTGTAAAGCGTGAACACTAGATCGTAGCTGCCGCTGGCGGGCGCGCCGCTGGCGTTCAGCGATCCCTGATACGTAAGCGCCGTGCCTTGGGCGCGGGCGGTGGAGAGTGGGGAGTGGAAGGTGGCGAGAAAGACCAGCACCAGGACCGCAAATAATTTGTTTTTCATGGATTCATTGGCCGTGAGTTCACCGTTTAACACCGGTGTCACCAAAATTGGAGGTTCACGGCCTCGGAACCAGAAAAACTGGCAACGGGACGACCCTACCAAATACCGTCGCTTATGTTAAATACATTCGCAGGTTATTTTGCCCTGGTGGCGGCAGCGGGTTGACATAAGCTAACCGAGCGACCAGTTTTCGCTTTGCCCACGCGGCGGGTGTGCGGGTGTCCTCACTTGTTGCACTCTTTGGCGGTGGAAGGCTTCGCCGCAGGCTGACGAATCCTGCAAGAACCGCATTGCCCTTGGGCCTGCGTTCGCCCAAACTCCCTCCATGCTCGCCCGTGTTTTGTCCGCTGCGGTCAATGGAATCGAAGCCTTCCCCGTCGAGGTGGAGGTGAATTGCGGCTGGGGGGATACCGTGATCGTCATCGTCGGATTGCCGGAAGCGACGGCGAATTGGAAACCGGGAGGAGAACCTCCTACCAGTTTACCGGGACGCTGAGTTTCTTGCCGAATTTGGCGGCATAAAGAAGGTGCTTATGGGCGGCGCCGTATTCATGAATGAGCCGGGTGATCTTCACGTCGTAGCAGCAATACTCGGCGATTTCCAGCAGTTTGCCCTGGCGGTACCAGAGGATGGCCTGGAGGCCTTCGCTGGTTTTTTCCACGCCCAAGGTGGCCTGGGCGATGGAGTCCAGGGAGAGCCGGTGGGGCAAGGACTTCTTGATTTCGAGGAGCATGTCCAGGGAGCGGAGCTGGCGGGCATCAAACAGGGGGTTGTGGCCGGCGAGCACTTCGTAATCGAAGTGAAGGGTGTTGAAGCCGACGACCAGATCGGCGCGGCGCAATTCATCAATCAGGCCGTTGACCTGGCTTTCGGGGTAGATTTTGTACTCGGACCGGGCGGTGCTGTAGGTGACGCCGACGCTCATGCGCATGTCGCGGATGTTATGCCAGCCGCCCACTTCGTCAGCGGACTTCTGGGTTTCCAGGTCAAAATAGACGATGTTCTTGTTCATCAGCCAGAACGATGCGCGGGTACATACCTGATTAGAATTGCGTTGGCGAGCGCGAATGGGAAGTTGGCAAGGTCCTGGAAAGTGACCAGTGGAGAGTGGTTAGTGGTTAGTGGTTAGTGCTGAATCCGATCTGGCCACTGGTCACTGGTCACTAGCCACTAGCCACTGGCCCGGCCGCGAATGATTCTTGCGCGCGGGATTTCGGGCTTTAGACTTTGCGATGGAGATGGCGAACTCGCGACGCATATGGCTGGTCTTGTTTGATGTGGACGGCACGCTCATTCACACGGGCGGGGCCGGAGTGAAGGCCTTTGCCCTGACGCTGGCCACGGAATTTGGCATGGCCGACGGGACGGAACTGATCCGGTTCGGCGGGCGGACGGACGTTTCGCTGGTGCGCGAGCTTTTTTCGCTGGGGCGAATCGAGGCGTCGCCCAGGAATTTCGAGCGTTTTTTTGCGGCGTACGTGGTTTGGCTGGAAAAATTGATGCTGGAATGCAGGGGCGGGGCGTGTCCGGGCGTGCCGGAGTTTTATGGCGCGCTGGCCCGGCGGGCAGAGCCGCCCTTGTTCGGCTTGCTGACGGGCAACATCCGGCGCGGCGCGCAAATCAAGCTGGAACGCTTCGGGTGGTGGGACAAATTCGCGTTTGGGGGCTTTGCCGATGACCACGAGGAGCGCGACCAGATCGCGGCCGCCGCGCGGCGGCGCGGCAGCGAGCAGTTGGGCCGCGCGCTGGAGGACGGGGAGGTGCTGGTGATCGGCGATACGCCGCTGGATATTCGATGCGCGCGGGCCATCGGGGCGAAGGCGCTGGCGGTGGCGACCGGCTCGTTTTCCGTGCCGCAGCTTGAGGCGCACCACCCGGATTGGGCGGTGGAGGATCTTTCGAAATTCGCGCTCGAGGAGATTTAGCCGGTCATTGTTAATGGCGATGGTGACCGCCGGTATGGCACTTTCCGCAGCAGCCATGACCGCCGCCGCAGGAGGCCGGCCCGGCGGTTTGTCCGCCGACGCTGGAGGCGAAGACGGAGAGTTTTTTGGCCAGCTTGGTGGAACCGCACTTGGGGCAGGGCGTCCCCTTCCAACGGCTGGAACGAATGAGCAATTCGCTGTCGGCGCCGCACTTT
>JBEKUQ010000558.1:0-2969 GCA_049514835.1 Verrucomicrobiota bacterium
GGTGTTCACCGGACGCACTGTTGAGATTGCAGACAAACCCCGGCCAACTCCAGAAAAAACTCCCCAAGGTTGCTTTCGCGGTTCCCGTCAATCCACCTGGCTTGGGATGAAATCAGAACTAATCTCCTGAACGAAACCGGCTTGAACAATCGCCCGGTTCGCAGTAATTTTGCGATATGACAGTGACGGAAATAAAAAGCGGCATCGAGCAAAGCTCTGCGGAGGAACGAGCCTACCTGGCCGCGTTCCTCAAGCATCTTGCCCGAAAAGATGATCCGGCCTATCGGTCTGAACTCACACGCTTGAACCAGGAAATTGACCGCGGCAAAAAGTTTTCACTCGCCCAGGCCAAACGGTTGCATGAAACCCTCAAGGCTGAAGGCTTGTGAGTGGAAGCTGGCAGTTCGTGCTCAATGAAACCTCGGTTCATTTTCTCCTGGGAACCAAACCCCGCCTTCGCCAAAAACTCATCCACGCTCTCCAAGGAATCGCTGCTGATCCCTTGCAAAAAGGTGATTTTGTGGGCAAAGACGACACTGGCCGGACAATTCAGATCAAGGTCGCCGGACCATTCTTGATCTCTTTTTGGCCCGATCCATTGGTGAGGGAACTCCGCATTATCAACATCGAGTGGATTTAGTCCGGATGTCTGGATTCCCGATCCTGCCTTCACCGGCCCATCGCACAATTCCCACAATTGCCCTTGATTCGGGCGGAATCGGGCCTATATATCGAAATATCACGGGCCTATAATGACGCCAAAACAGGTCATGTCGCTCAGTTGGAAATGGGGCCAGGGCCTCGTTTTGCCCCTGGCCGGGGCGCTGCTGCTGGCGCTGGCGGCGCCGGCCAGCCAGGCGGCGGGGCTGCGCTTTGACGTTTTCCTGGGCTACAACAACCTGGTTCCCGACGAAGGCTGGTTTCCCATCACTTGCGAGATTCAAAACGACGGGCCGGGCTTTAACGGCATCATCGAAGTCAACGCTTCGGATATTGGCCGCGGGCAAGTCCGCCGCGTCAAGGTGGACCTGCCGACGGGCACCCTGAAACGCGTGGTCATCCCGGTCTTCACCGCCGCGCGGAGTTGGGACGTGCGCCTTCTGGATGAGCGCGGGAAAGTCCGGGACGAGCAGATCCGGATGTCGGCCAAATTGACGTCGCATGAATTGCCGCTGGTGGCGGGGCTGTGCCGCACCGTGCAAGGGTTGCCGACGTTCCCCGAATTGCCGATGAGGATCCAGTTCCAGTCCTCTTCCACTTATGGCGCGGCGCGGTTGCAGGCGGAAACCTTCCCGGACAATCCGCTGGCGATGGAGAGCATTGACCTGTTGTACCTCAATTCGGCCAAGGCGCTGGATTTAAAGGAGCCGCAAGCGCAGGCGCTGCGCGCCTGGCTGCAAAATGGCGGACATCTGGTGGTGGGCGTGGAACAGATTTCCGACATCACCGGCAACCGCTGGCTCAAGGAATTGATGCCGTGCGATCTGACCGACGCGCGGGTTCTCAACGATCACGCCCAATTGCAACAGTGGCTGCGCAGCGGGTGGAGCAGCGCGCGCTTTGGGTCTAACCCGTCCATCCGTCAACTGATGCCTGGCCAAAGGATGGTGGTCAGGCCGCGGGCCGGCCCGGGCGCGTCCATCCAGCCGGCGCCCGTTCCACCCAACACGCCCGCACCCCCGAGCGACACGGCGGGGGCGATCCCGCCGGACGACCCCGAATTTGAAGCCGCGCCGCTGCCCATGCTCGCCGGGACGCTGCAGGACGGCGGGGTGTTGATCGGCGATGAGGCGGCGCCGCTGGCCATCACCGCCGAGCGCGGCCGCGGGAAGATCACCGTTCTGACGTTCAGCCCGGAGCGGGAGCCGTTTGTCTCGTGGAAGAATCGGGGATGGTTCTGGGCCAAGCTGGCCGAAATCCCGCTGGCGCGGCTGACCTCCAGCGAGAACACACCGAACATGTCGCGGCTGGGCAGCGACGGCATTTATGGCTCGATGATTGACAGCAAGCAGGTGCGGCGGCTGCCGTTGCCCTGGCTGCTGGCGCTGCTGGTGGCCTACCTGGCGGTGATCGGGCCGCTGGACCAGTACTGGCTCAAGAAGATCAACCGGCAAATGCTGACCTGGGTGACTTTTCCGCTCTATGTGGTGGCGTTTTCCGGGCTGATTTATTGGATCGGTTATCATTTGCGCGCCGGCGAATTGGAATGGAACGAAATGAACGTGGTGGACGTGCTGCCGGACCTTCAGCCCAATCTGCCCAGCGCGGTGCTGCGGGGTGAGACTTATGTTTCGATTTATTCGCCGGTCAACGCGCATTACCCGCTGGGCAGCGTGCAGCCGTTCGCCACGTTGCGCGGCGAATACGGCGGCAATTACGGCGGCGGCTCGGAAAGCAGCGGGGCCGCCATTGTGCAGACCGGGAACTGGTTCGAAGCCGAGGCCTTTGTGCCGGTGTGGACCAGCCAGCTTTACGTCAGCGAGTGGTTGCAACGGGCGGAACCGGTGCCGCTGAGCATGACCGTCACCAAACAAGGCGAGGTCTGGAGCGCGACGATTGAGAACGGGACCGACCGGGTGTTGCCCCGCGCGCGCCTGGTGCTGGGAGGACGGGTCTATGATGTGTCCGGGCTGCCTGCGCACCAGACCAAGACTTTCACTTTCAACAGCGGCGCGGGCGTGCTGCTGGAAAATTTCGCCAATCAACACATGAATTCGTTTGCGACCGCCGTGCAAAGCCGGCGTCAAAATTTCGGCAATAACCAAGTCGCGATCAGCGACGCGGCCGACGGCGCGATGGCCGCGTCGTTCCTCTCCAAAATGAACCTGAACCCACAGCAAGGCGGCTGGGGCAGTTTTGAAGTGTTCCGCAGCCGGGACCTGGGCCGATTTGCCGGCGCGGGCCACGCCATCCTGCTGGCGTGGGACCCGGGCCATTCCCCGGCCGCCCCGCTCAACCGATTTGCGGCC
>JBEKUQ010000559.1:0-2966 GCA_049514835.1 Verrucomicrobiota bacterium
TTGGCGCGCTGCCGCTGACGGCCTATTACTTTCATCTGTGCAGCCCGGTGGGAGTGCCGGCGAACATGGTGGTCGTGCCGCTGACGGCGCTGGCGCTGATGAGCTGCATGGCCAGCCTGCTGACCGGCGGCTGGTTTCCCGGCCTGGCCGTCTTGTTCAATCATGCCGCCTGGTTTTGGATGAAGTGCATCATGGCCGCCAGCCAATGGTCCGCCCACTGGGCGGTTGGCAACTGGCACGTGGCCGCGCCGCGGCCCGTCACATTTGTCTGGTATTACGCGGTGCTGCTGGCCGTTTTCACCGGCTGGATTTTTCGCGTCCGGCGCAAGGGCCTGGTTTGGGCCGGCCTGGTTTTGCTCAGCGCCCTCTGGCTGGCGGATTGGGAAGAGCAACGCGGCACGGCGCGGCTGGACGTGCTGGCCCTGCGCGGGGCGCCGGCCCTATTCGCCGCCGGTTGGGGAACCAACCGCGACTTGCTGGCGGATTGCGGCAACGCCGAATCGGCCGGGGGGATTGTCAAACCGTTCCTGTGCGCGCAGGGGGTCAACCGGCTGGAGGACTTTTGTTTGACGGCCGGCTACCAGCAGAGCGTGGGCGGCGCTGAAATAGTCTTGACTAATTTTAGGCCCGCCGCCGTTTTCACCGGCCCGGCCCGCGTGCGTTCCCCGGCTTACCGGCGCGTGGCGGCGGAGCTGGCGCGCACGCCCGGCCTCTGGCGGACCGTGCAGGACGGCGATGGACTGGACGGCTGGTCGGTGCTTTACCCCGGCGCGGAGGATCAATTCGCGGCGGCGGCGGATGAAGTCTCCCTGGCGCTGCAACGGACCATTCACGGCCACTCCGTTCTGCTTCTTTCCGCGCTGGCCCGGGAGGGACAAATCCTGCTGATGAACCGCCATCCGGAGCTGCGCGCGGAGATCGTGGTGGCGGGGCTGCCCTCGCGCGACGAGCCGCTGATGGAGCCTTTGCTGGACATGCTCCGGCCCAAACTGATCATTATCGCCGATTCCGAAACGCCGGCCACCCGCGGCGCCCCGGCGAAATTGCGTGAACGGCTGGCCCAACGCCGCGACGCGCGCGTGCTCTACTGCCGCGACACCGGCTCGCTGACGCTTCTCATCCGCCGCGCCGGTTGGGAAGTGCGCGACGCCAGCGGAGAAATCAAAGACTGATTCTGTCATCCCGAAAGTTCGAGGGATTTGAGGGACGGGCGTCGTTCTCCTTTGTGAAGAGCGGAACGCCGTCCGAATCGGCTTGGCGTTTCCTCCCATACGCGAGATAATGACCACAGCCCAAAACTGATATGAAATCGAACTCCATTCTCTTCACCACCCTGACCCTGGCCGCGCCGCTGGCGTTTCTGCTGCAAGGCAGCGACCTGGCCCAAGCCAAAGGGGGAGGCGGCTCGACGCCGCTCGCGCAAGATGCCGAGGCGGCCACGCCTGCCCCTGCCCCATCGCCCCGGGCCAACGTGGATTTCTTTTTCCCGGGCGGCACACCCTCGGAATTTGTTGCCGCCGTGGAGAAACAGTACAGAGTCGAGTGGGCGAAGGTGGTGGACATTGCCGAGAACATGCGGGAAGTCCATATCCCGGCCTTGCGCATGAGCCAGCAGTCCGTGGAAAGCATGTTTCCCGTCTATAGAGGTGGCGGGGGAAGAGGTGGCGGCGGGGCTGGCGGCGGCGGCGGTTTTGGAGGCGGTGGCATTCGGGGCGGCTTTGGCAGCAACCCAGAAGAGCGCGATCCGTTAATGGCCTTGATCACTCTCTACAACAGACTGGGGCAGGCGAAATCCGAGTTGGGAAGCTTGATGGTCGAAGGGGACTTGGCCAAGCCTTCCATCGTCATGTTCCGCTCCATCTATGCCAACTCGGCGCCAGAACTCACGCTCAAGGCCTTTGCCCTCAACGGCATTCCCGTGGCGGAATGGGATAAACTGGCGCAGGAGATCAATGACCAGATTGGTATGATACATGGCATGAATCACAAGGACGCGGTTCGGTATAAGGTGGACGTCCACCGCGACTCCAAACTGCTGGTTGTATTCGGCACTGCATCGGACCTGGACGCAGTGGAATCCTTGGTCGCCGCATGGCGCACCAACTACGGGCCTGGGATGCCGCCGGCGCGCCCTGTCCTCCCCTCCACGGGTTTGCCGGGACCGAAATAAAACGAACCCAATCATGTTCACGCTGGATGAAAATGCCGCCGCCCCGGTTTTTGAGGCTGGCGGCCTCAGCGTGCCTTCCACCAGCGCCAGCGCGCGGTTGAAACTTCCATTGAAACCCAGCGGCAACTCCACCGACGGCGCGCCCGACATCCGCGCCCTGACCCGGGCCGTCCGGCGCGGTGACGCCGCCGCCTTTGCCCGTTTCTACGATCTTTACAGCTTCCGCCTCTACCGTTTTCTCCTCGTGCTGGCGCGCGGCGACGAAAACACGGCGCGCGAAGTCTGCCAGGCGGCGATGAGCAAGCTGGCGAAACGGTTCGAGGTCTTTGACGACGAGCGGATGTTGTGGGCCTGGCTGTGCGCGCTCACGAAAAACACCTTCATTGACCACTATCGCGCCCAGCGGCGCCGCGACCGGTTCGTTTCGCTGGAGGAAATGCCCGCGTCCAGGGCCGCAGAAGATAATTCCGCCGGCCCGCTTTCGGAAATCCTGCGGGAGGCGCTGGCCGCGCTTGCGCCGGAGGAGCGCGAATTGATGCAGGCCGCTTAGGTTGACAAGCGGCCCTTGCAGGAACTGGCCGACGGCTCCGGCCTGACCTACAAGGCGGTCGAATCCCGGCTCGCCCGGCTGCGCCTGAGACTCAAGGACCAATTATTGAAGAATTTACGCCATGAAAACGAATCCTGATCCCCATGAGTAAGACGCCCTGCTGGAAGCCGTGTTGCGGGACGAGCGTTGGCAGGCGGCCAACGCCGCCGGCAAAAAGGAGGCGCTGGGAGTATTTCAAGCGCGGCA
>JBEKUQ010000560.1:0-2958 GCA_049514835.1 Verrucomicrobiota bacterium
CCTTGGATGGCTTGAATCGGACCGCAAACATCGCCTTCTGCTGACCCGCGTTGATCATGGTGCCGCTGAAAATGACCTCCGGCATGTCCGCCGCCACCGCGGCAGGCGGCGAGGCAGGCGGCGGCGGCGGGTTCATGCGAAACGGGTTTCGATCCACGATGACCGCGTAGGGATTGGCGTTGTCGGTCTCACCAGCCTGGTCGGAACCCGCACCCGCCGCAAGGGCGGAACAGAGTCCGTGGCCGCCGAAGCAGATCGAACCACAGACCAGGCCGCGCCATGTCACTCCAAAGCTCATGCCCATATTCATAACATTTCCTCCTGTAAAACACCAGCCTAAAATGAAAGTTTCGCCCGGCCCGGGCGGTTGTCGGGCAGGACGTCCACCTCTTTGGCAATGCGGGCGGCAAATTGCCACAATCGGTCGGAGAAATCACGAGGCGTCATGGCGACAATGCTTAAATGACAAATGACAAATTTCCAATCACCAATTCTCAATGGATCTGAAACTGCGAATGCTTTCGCCGGCAGAAGACAGCCAACAAATTGACATGCACCTTCCCGTCTCGGGTGGCCGCAGTTTTGCGCCACGTCGCATCCCGGCCCCGATCAGACGGCTGTTCTTCCCATTGCCTGCCCCGAATCTATCCGGCGCCTTTTATCTTTCCAGCCACAACCTTGTCTGCCGCCCGGTGTTACGCTAAAATTACGCCAATGGCCAAACCACCCGACCCAGATGCCGCGCTCATGCTCCTCGCCAAGGCCGGAGACATGCGCGCCTTTGAGCAATTAGTGGAAAAATACAAGCAGCCCATCGTCAACCTCATGTTCCGCATGTTGCACGATCTTTCCGAGGCGGAGGACCTCGCCCAGACCGTCTTCATCCGTGTTTACCAATCTGCCTCCCGTTACGAGGTTTCCGCCAAATTCTCCACCTGGATTTTTACCATCGCCCGTCATGTCTGCCTCAACGAAATCCGCCGCCGCGCCCGCCATCCCGTCCTGTCTATGGACTCCACCCCTCCGGACACTGACGAACCGGCCACGCGCCAATTTGAAGACCGCGACACATTCACCCCGCCCCAGGCCTTTTTGCATGCCGAGCTCCAGGCCAAGATCCAGCTAGCTCTCGATGAACTGCCGGAAAAACAGCGCCTGGCCGTCCTGCTTTGCCGCCAGGATGAACTCTCCTACGAGCAAATCGCCCGCGTCCTCGGCCTTTCCCTTTCCGCCACCAAGTCCCTCATTCATCGCGCCCGCGAAACCTTGAAACTCAGGCTCAAACCCTACCTCCAAACCGGCGCCTGGCCGGATGAGCCTGCCGAAACCATCCCCGGCAAACGGTGTTTATGAAGAACGTGAACGATGACATGCCCAACCCGGATCCTCAGCCATTGACCGAACTGGTCTGGCGTCGCGGCCTAACCCCGGACCAACAGGCCCCTCTCCGCCAATACCTGGCCGCCCATCCCGAGGCCCGCTGCCAGTGGGAACAGGAGGCCGCCCTGACCCGGGCGTTGAACCGCCTGCCGCCCGCCCCCGTCTCCTCCAACTTTACGGCTCTGGTTCTTCAAGCCGTCCAGCGCGCTCCCGCGCCCTCCGCCTGGC
Source organism: Verrucomicrobiota bacterium (assembly GCA_049514835.1). Classification (GTDB taxonomy): domain Bacteria; phylum Verrucomicrobiota; class Verrucomicrobiia; order Limisphaerales; family Palsa-1400; genus JBEKOF01. Next base: position 1,609 of record JBEKUQ010000560.1, read on the forward strand.
GCCGCCGCCTCGACTTCGCCTCGTGGTTTCCCTCCGGTTGGATGCCCCGGGTTGCCCTCGCTGCCACCATGATTTGCCTGAGCGTCGGCACCGTCCTCCAATGCCAGGCCATCCAGCGCCAAAAGACCGCCCGCGATCTCGCCAGCGTCGGCGCTCTTGCCACCCTTCAGCCGGTGGACTGGCTGCAAAACTTCCAGACCATCCAGAACCTCAACCGCTTCCAAGTCGCCGATGACCTCCTCCTGCAAGTCCTGCAATAAATGAATCTGCTCCTCCATTTCCGCGCCGTTGCCTTTGTCACCTTCGGGGTGGCGGTGGCGATTGGCGTCCGCGCCCAATCCCCCCCCGCCCCTCCTGCTCCTAATCCCAATCTCAATCATAATCTTAATCCTAATCCTGATCTTGCTCCTCCTCCCCTTCCTCCCATCCAATACAAAGCGGTCGCCCCAGGCGTCACCCTTCACCAAACCTCGCCCGTCCTCTACTTCCGCGGCATCCTGGGCATGACGCCGGCCGAGCGCGAAAAGGCCCTCGCCAACAAACCCGCCGACTCCAAAAAAATCCTCCTCGCCAAAGTCCAGGAATACCAGCAGCTTCCGGCCGACATCCGCGAAGCCCGCCTGCGCCAGACCCAATTGCGCTGGGAATTGACCAGCCTGATCAACCTCGTGCCCGCCAACCGCCCCGCTTTTATCAAGGAAGCCGCCCTCGAAGACCGCCCCCTTCTCGAAGACTATGCCCGCTGGATGACCAATTCTCCGGCCGGGAGGAAGGAACTTCTTGACAAACTTTCCCCCGACCGCCACACCGCCCTCACCCAGGCCCTCGCCCGATGGGATTCCGTCCCCGAACCCGAGCGCCTGCAACGCAGCGCCCAATTCAGCCAATTCTGCGAGGAGGACCAGGCCCGCCAGCAAAAGACCCTCACCACCTTCACCGACGCCGAGCGCCGCACCATGGAAATTGCCCTCAAGCAATTCGCCGGCCTGCCCGAAGCCCAGCGCAAAGTCTGCATCCAGTCCTTCCAGAAATTCGCCACCATGGACCCCGCCCAACGCGATGAATTCCTGAAAAATGCCGCCCGTTGGGAAACCATGACCCCCAAGGAACGCGGTCTCTGGCGCACTCTTGTGCAAAGATACCCCCCCATGCCGCCGCTGCCGCCCCGCTTCCGCCGCGTGCCAGATCCTCCCTTGCCTCCCGGCATGATCCTGCCCCCGCCGCTGCCGCCGGGCATGAGTCCGCCCGCCATGTCCACCGCTTCCATCCAACCCGCCTCCCGCCCGCCCGCCAGACCCGCCGCCACCACCAACACGCCGCGGTGATTTTCCCGCGTCTGCTTGAAGATTG
>JBEKUQ010000561.1:0-2955 GCA_049514835.1 Verrucomicrobiota bacterium
AACGCAGGACTTCGACGACGGCGCCGGCCGGGAGGGTGGTGGCCGGCGGAACATCCACCAAACCGTGGCTCCGGGCGGTGGCGCTGTGAACATGGGAGGCCTGCTTTCCGACTGAATGCGCGCGGCCGGCGGCGTCCAGGGTCACGCGCATGAAATGGCGGCGGCCGCCGGGGTTGGCCAGCGGTTCGGCCAGCGCGGCGGGCTGGCGCGGCGGAGCAACGTCCTGCGCGCCTTGCAGCCGCAAGAGGGCCGGACGCACCAGCAGAAAAAAAGTCGCCATCGCGGAAACGGGATTTCCCGGCAGGCCGAAAAAGAGTTTTCCTTGGCGGCGTCCAAAGGCGAAAGGTTTGCCCGGCCGCATGGCCACGCTCCAGAAATCCAGTTCGCCGCCGATCTCCGTGAACGCCTTGCGGACCCAATCCATCTCTCCCACCGACACGCCGCCCGTGGTCACGACGACATCACAGCAGGCAAACGCCTGTTCCAGAGCGAATTTGGTGGCCGCCAAATCGTCGGTGACCAGCGGAGGTATTCTCGCAACCGCTCCGGCCTGCTCGGCCAGGACGGACAAACTTAACCGGTTGCTTTCGTAAATCGCGCCCGGTTCCAATGGCTGATTCGCCTCGCGCAATTCATTGCCCGTGGCGAGGAGCCCCACCACCGGACCGCGGCGCGCCGGCGCCAGGTCAATTCCCGCCGCCGCCAGCAGGCCCAGCCGCATGGCCGTGAACTTTTCTCCCGGCTCCATCAGGACGGCGTGTTTTTGGACATCTTCCCCCAGAAACCGCAAATTCTCCCACGGCTTCAATTTCTCAAAAAACAATATGTTCCTCGGATGGCCCGGTTCCGCTTTGACCTCCTCCTGCATGACCACGGCGTCCGCGCCGCGCGGCAAGACCGACCCTGTGAACACGCGCACGCACGTGCCCGGCTCGACGCTGGCCAGAAAAATTTTGCCGGCGGGCGAGTACCCGGCCATTTGCAGAGCGACCGGCGCAGCCGCGCTGGCGGAAGCAAGGTCCGCGGCAAGCACGGCATAGCCGTCCACGGATGAGTTGTCGGCGGGCGGCAAATTCACCGGCGATAAAACCTGGGCGGCGGCAAAGCGTCCGGCGGCCTTGGAGAGGGCGATCCGTTCGGCCGGCAGGGGCGCGACGGAGTCAAGTATTTTTTCCAGCGCTTCCTCCAGGGAACACATAGGCCGGCCGGGAGAAATCGGTTACTGGTCGCCCGAGGTGATGAGAAGCGTTTGTTCCAGCGTGGAAAGGCCCTCCCGCGCTTTCTCCAGGGCGACCGTGCGCAGCGTTTTCATGCCTTGTTCGATGGCGACCTTGGCCAGTTCCTGCGCGCTGGACCGTTTGATGATCAGTTTCCGCAGTTCGTCCGTCATGGTCATCGCTTCGAGGATGGCCAGCCGCCCGGAGTAGCCGGTGTTCTGGCATCGCTCGCAGCCGCGCCCGCGGAAAAGGGCCGCGCCCTCGAAGTCCGCCGGGTTGATGCCCAGGTCGGCGAACATCTTCGGCGGATAGCTCAACGGCTCCTTGCAACTGTTGCAGATGCGCCGCATCAGCCGCTGCCCGCACGACAGGATCACCGCCGAGGAGATCAGGAACGGCGCGATCTCCATGTCGTCCAGGCGCGCCACCGCGCCGGCGGCGTCGTTGCAGTGCATGGTGCTCAAGACCTGGTGGCCGGTCAGGGCGGATTCCACCGCGATTTCCGCCGTTTCCGTGTCGCGAATTTCCCCGATCATGATGATGTCCGGATCCTGGCGCAAAATGGAGCGGAGGGCGTTGGCGAAGGTCAGGCCAATTTCCTTCTTGACAGGAACCTGGTTGATGCCGGGCAGTTGAAATTCCACCGGGTCCTCCACGGTGATGATGTTGAACTGCGGGCTGTTCAGCTCGTTGAGCGCGGAGTAAAGCGTGCTGGTTTTGCCCGAGCCGGTCGGGCCGGTCACCAGGATCAACCCGTGGGGCGCGTCCACCGCCGCCTTGAACCGCACATAGGTTTCCGCGTCAATGCCCAGTTGGTCCATGCTGGCGGAAAGGTTCGACTTGTCCAGCACCCGCAGCACGCATTTCTCCCCATGCACGGTGGGAAGGAAGGAGACGCGCAGATCAATGTCGCGCCCGCCCACTCTCACCCTCATGCGGCCGTCCTGGGGCAGGCGGCGTTCCGAGATGTCCAGGCTGCTCATCACTTTCAGGCGCGAGGCCAGGGCCACCTGCAGGTTCTTCGGGGGCGGCGGCATGTCCACCAGCGAGCCGTCAATGCGGTAGCGCAGCCGCACGATGCTCTCGAACGGTTCGATGTGAATGTCGCTGGCCCGGTCCTTGATGGCCTGGACCAGGATGAGGTTGGCCAGTTTGATGACGGGAGCTTCTTCGCTGGAACTGGCCAGTTGCGCCAGGTCCGTCGTCTCGGCCGTTTCGGTGGTCAGCTCCAGGCTTTCCGCCTCCGCTTCCGCTTCCGCCTGCTCGGTGGATTCCTTGATGATTTCCTCCATGCTGGTGGTGCGGGAGGTGTCCAGATTGGCGATGCGGTCGAGGATGGCTTTTTCCGAGGCGATCAGCGGATAAACTTCCAGCTTGGTCAGGCGTTTGACATCATCCACCGCCAGCACGTTGAGCGGATCGGCCATGGCCAGATACAGCCGGGTGCCCAGCTTGGCCACGGGAAACACTTTGTAATTGGTGGCCAGATCCCGGGGAATCAGTTCCGCCACTTCCGCGGTGGGGGTGATGCGCAGGACGTTGATCGGCGAGGTGTTGAGCACCCGCCCCATGCACACCACCAAATCCTGCTCGTTGATGTAGGATTTCTCCACCACCAGCTTGATGAAACGGATGCCTTCCTTCTTTTGTTTCTCCAGCAGCTCCTCCACCTGGGCGGTGGTGAGCAGGCCGTCCTCGACCAGGGCGTCGGCGATCCGTTCACCAAGTGTTTTGACAG
>JBEKUQ010000562.1:0-2947 GCA_049514835.1 Verrucomicrobiota bacterium
CCCAATTGCCGGCGCGGTTTCCCTTTGTGCTGGTTTTGTCGCAAAGCATCCTGGAAGACCTGTTGGAAAAAAGGCTCCAGGAGCGGTTCGGCCTCAAGGTGCATTGGAACCACCGGCTGGCCGATTTGGGGATGAAGGACGGGGCCGTGACGGCCACCATTGAAGAAATGGCCCTGGCGGGCAAGGGCTATATCGTGCCGGGCTTTGAATTGGAGGTGAAAAAAACACTTTCGGCGCGCGCCGATTTCGTGGTGGGCGCGGATGGCCAGAATTCCACCGTCCGGCAGCGGCTCGGCATCCCGTGCCAGCAGTCGGGGCCGCCGGAGCTTTTCACCGTTTACGAATTGGAAACGGAGGCAAAGCTCCCGCCGGAAATGAGCATCGTGTTGCACGAACAAACCGTCAGCGTATTGTGGCCCTTCGCTGAAAACAAGTGCCGGTGGACCTTTCAATGGTCCCAGGCCGAGGCGCCGGCCGACTTCCCGCAGAAAGACCGCAACCGGTTCACCATCGCGGAATGCCCGGGCGAGAAGGACAGCCAGCATCAGGTGCAACAACTGTTGGCGGCGCGGGCGCCGTGGTTCCAGGCCGGGATCAAGGGGGTCGGCTGGGGCGCGGACATCCAATTCGAGCATCGTCTGGCCCGCCAATTTGGCCGGGAACGGGCCTGGCTGGCGGGCGATGCGGCCCATCAGACCGGGCCGGTCGGCATGCAGAGCATGAACATGGGAATGTGCGAAGGCGCGGACCTGGCCGCCAAACTGAGACGCATTCTGCGCGAAAAAGGTTCGCCGGATCTATTGGAGTCCTACCATCGCGAACACCACGCGCAATGGGAGCAGTTGCTGGGTCTGAAAGGCGCTCCCAAAGCGGGCGCCGCGACCGACGCTTGGGTTCGCCAGCAATGCGGCAGGCTGCCCCCATGCCTTCCGGCCCTGGGCGGGGACCTGACCTTGCTCTTGCGCCAGTTGGGACTGGAATTTGAGTGTGCCAGCCCGGCGGAGGGTTCCGCGCAGGGGCCAGAGCGGTGATCCGGGCTGTTTCTTGCTGCAGCCACGGATGATCAAATGCACGGTAGATCCGAGGCCGCCCGGCGGGCGCACTTTGCGGATTCTGCCCAAAACTCGAGTGGTTTTCACGGCCAAATATGGCCAGCAAATGCCAAGGACGGTGTGGCCGCCGTGAGGGCATCCCGTTAAGCTGAGCTTGACATTATGAGTATTGGACCCACGGAAGAAACCGGCCCGGCGCCTGGTCAGTTGGCCCGGAAGAGCGAAAGTTCGCCCGACCCGGCTGCCGTTCCCAGCCGCGGGCCGGGCCGTGCGGCCAGACTGAAAAAGATTCTGGTCCCGGTGGATTTTGCGCATCGCACCACGGAGGCGCTGGATTTGGCGGCGCTGCTGGCCCGGCAGTTCGGGGCCAGCCTGACGGTGCTGAATGTCGTCACTCCCCATTACGCCGTGGATCCTTACGGAGTGAATCCCCCGGGCGACCTGGAGCCCGATCTGGTGTCCTGCGCCGCCAAGCAGCTCCAGCAACTGGTGAGCCGGGCCTTGCCGCCGGAGGTGCCATCGCAGACTTTGGTGCGCCGCGGCCGCCCCGCCAATGAAATCATCGAGGCGGCCAAGGAGTTGGACGCCGACCTCATCGTCATCCCCACCCACGGCCACACGGGCTTGAAACACGTTGTCTTTGGCAGCACGGCCGAATATGTCGTCCGCCATGCCAACTGCCCCGTGCTCACGCTCCGGGCCAAAGGACAGAAACCGGAGGAATAATTATGTCCGCGAAACTGTGTGCCATCGAAGAGACCAAGGACCTGCCCCCGCCCCAGGCCGACACGGCTTCCGGGTGCGCGCGCAATTTCCTGGGCAATCGCTTTGTCTATGTCGTCATTTCCTCGCGGGCGCGCGGCCTGTCCATTGGGCTGAACGTCAACCCGGGCAAGTTGTGCAATTTCAATTGCGTTTATTGCGAGGTCAACCGCGACGCGCCGCCGGTCGAGCGCCAACTGGATGCCGGCGTCATGGCGGAGGAACTGGAGAAAACCCTGGTGCTGATCCAGTCCGGCGCGATTCGCCGGCTGACCCGATACGCCACGGTCAGCGCCGACTTGCTGCGCTTGCGCCACGTCGCCTTCAGCGGCGATGGCGAACCGGCCATGTGCGCCAACTTTGCCGAAGCCGTGCAGGAGGTCGTGCATGTGCGGGCGCGCCGGGTGCATCCCTTTTTCAAGATGGTCCTCATCACCAACGGCACCTGCCTGGATCAGGAGCCGGTGCAGGACGGCCTGCGCTACTTCACCCGCGAAGACGAAATCTGGATCAAGCTGGACGTCGGCACGCAGGAAGGCATGGACCGGATCAACCGCAGCCAAGTCCCGCTGGATAAAGTCATGGAAAACACCTGGCTGATTGGCCGCAACCGCCCCATTGTCATCCAAAGTTTGTTCCCCCGCCTCGGCGAATGGGAAGCACCGACCGAGGACATTGACGAATACATCCACCGCCTCATCGAACTCAAGGACGGAGGAGCCGTGATTTCCCTGGTGCAGATTTATTCGGCCACCCGCCCGGCGGCCCACCCTGATTGCGGGCATGTCCCGCTGCAAAGTTTGGCCCGCATCTGCCGCCGCGTCAAAGCCGAGACCGGTTTGAAAGCGGAAGTTTTCTAGCCCGACTTTCGCAACTGGAAGCGGCTGGGGTTCATCATTTGCCGGACGCTTTGGAAAGCGGGACCGGGCTTCCCGCACGGGTGTGAGCCAGAATTCTTCCTTTCCTTGGTAGGGACGGCGCGCTGAGACTGTCTCAAAACTCGCAAATCGGAAATCCTGTCAAGAAAACTCCTCCCACATTTGCGATATGGCGCGTTCTTTTTGATGGGGAGGGTGTTTTGATGGTGTTTTTCGAACTTTCCAAACGCCAATTTCGAGTTTTGAGACAGTCTC
>JBEKUQ010000563.1:0-2932 GCA_049514835.1 Verrucomicrobiota bacterium
GACTCCTTTCACTTGACACACTTGATTTCCAGAACCCCGTTGTTGCAGGACAGGCCCATTTTTTCCCGGGGAAAACTGCCGGGCAGGAGCACTTCTTTGCGGTACTTTTTGTCGCCTTTGGCCGCGGTGATGGTCAGGACGTCGTCCTTGACTTCGAGGTGGACGTCGGCGGCCCCGATGCCCGGCATCTCCGCGACGATGAGGAGGTGGTCTTTCTCGTCGAAGAGGTCCACCACCGGCTCCCGGATTTCCTCGACCACGGCCTGGCCGGTGGTTTTGTCGGCGCGAATGTTGCCGAACGGCTCGACCAGCGGGGCCTGGCCGCCGAGGCCGACTTTGACGGTGAATCCGTAGATGCCTTTGAGTCCCTCGCGGGCGCCGTGAATCTCGCCGCCGCGCCGGAGTTCGCCGCCGGTTTCGGCCAGTTCATTGAGTTTTTCCACCAAGCCGGCCAGACCGGAGAGGATGCCGCCGACATTGCCGCCGGCCGGGTCCGGGGGTTGATTTTTATCCGGGTTCTTTTTCATCATGGAGTTTCCTTTTTTGGGCTGATGCCGTAGTGTTTGATTTTGGTCTGAATCGTCTTGTAGTCCACTTGCAGGAGGCGCGCGGCCCGGGCCTTGTTGCCGCCGGTTTGGCGCAACGTCTGCAAGAGGGCCTCGCACTCCACGGCCATTTTGTTTTGCGCCACGATTTCCTTGAGGGAAAGCCCGCCGGCCGGCCGGCCCGGCCCCTTGGCGGGGAGGACGGCCCGCGGCGCCGCCGCCTGGTTTTCCTGGATAATATCCAGATGCCGTTCTGTGACCATCTCGTCCGCCAGGAGAACCGCCCGCCGGATGGTGGAGCGGAGTTGGCGGACATTTCCCGGCCAGGAGTGGCCGAGGAGCGCCCGCATGGCCGGCTCGGAAAAACCGCGCACGGTTTTTTTCAATTCCTGGTTGGTCAAGTCGAGGAACCGCTTGGCCAGATAGAGCAGGTCCTCCTGGCGCTGGCGCAGCGGCGGGATGCGCAGGGTGAATTCGTTCAACCGATAGAACAGGTCGGCCCGCAGCCGTCCCGCCGTCACGGCCGCATCCAAATCCTGGTTGCCCGCCGCCAGCACCCGCACGTCAATCTTGACCGGCTGCGTGCCGCCGACGCGGCAAAAGGACTTTTCCTGCAAGGCCCGCAGCACTTTGGCCTGCGCGGTCAGCGGCATGTTCAAAATCTCGTCCAGCAAGAGGGTGCCGCCGTTGGCCAGTTCAAACCGGCCGGGCTTGCGGCCCGCCGCGCCGGTAAACGCCCCCTTTTCGTGCCCGAACAATTCCGCCTCGAACAGGGAGTCCGGAATGGCCCCCGCGTCCACCGCCACGAAGGGACCTTTGGCGCGGGGACCGCTGGCGTGGATGGCTTGGGCCACGACTTCCTTGCCGGAGCCGGTTTCGCCGATGATCACGACGCTGAAGCTGGATTTGGCGACGCAGTTCAGGTCGCTGATGAGCCGCCCGATGGCCTCGCTCGGACCCATGATTTCCGTCAGATCATGGCTGGGGCTGATCTGCCGGGAGAGTTGCTTGATTTGCAGGCTCAGTTGGCGTTGGGCCAGCGCGCGGTGGACGACGCGGACCAGTTCATGATGGTCGTAAGGTTTGGCCAGATAATCGAAGGCGGCCGCCCGCATCGCCTCCACCGCGCCGGGAACTTTGGCATGGGCCGTCAAGATCACCACCGGCAGGTCCTCATCCAGGGCTTTGGCCTGCCGCAGGATTTCCAGGCCGTCCATGTCCGGCAAGATCAGGTCCACAATCATCGTGTCGGGCGAGGCGGTGCGCAGTTGTTGCAGCGCCGTCTTTCCGTCCAGCGCCACCAACGGCATAAAGCCCTCCTGTTCCAACAAGCGGGAGAGCAACCGGCAGATGGCCTCCTCGTCATCCACAATCAGGACCCGGCTTTTTCCGTTGGTCGTGCTCATGGGCGGCCTCCCGGAGCCGGCGGAAAGAGCGGGTGGGCGACCTGGATATCTCGAGCCAGGCGGCCCTGCAACGAGTGCAACATGCCCAAAAACAACAGCCCGATTTCACCCCGGCAGAGGGTCTGGTTGATGCGTTGGGCGATGGCTTGATCGCGGCGTTCGAGCAAGGCGCGCCGGGCCTCGCGGTGGCGGCCTTCCCAGCGCGCCTCCGTGGCGGCGTCGTGGGCCGCGAGCAGCGCTTTGCTCAGATGATACTCCTGGACCAGAAGGTCGGCGGCTTCGGTGCCCATGAGGGTGGCGCCGCGTTCCTTGAGCCGCAGCAGCAGTTGGTGGTTGCGGCTGCCCGCCTTGGCCAGCTCGGAGACGATCTCCAGTTCCCGCCCGCAAACCGGCAGGCCATCCTGGTAGAGGCGCACTCTCCGGTAGGGCAGGGACCAGCGGCCAAGGGCCTCTTCAATCCGCCTCCAGATGCCGTCAATTATATTTACGTTCCGCTCCCACCCTTTGGCCCCCAGCCGCCGCACCGTCATGGCCTGGATGGTGGGGCTGAGGCTGCCCATTTCCGCCTGGCTGTGGATGATCGGGATGTGAAGTAAACGTCTCCCTTGCGCGTCCGAATCTCCAGACCCGGACGAACCCGCTGAAGGCAACCCTGCCCACCGGTCGCCTTCCATTGGCGCTCCATTACCCATACCTTTTAGAATACCTGAAAGTATATGTTAGAGGAAAAACATGGAGAACGCAAGCAAAATCCGAATTATTTTTTCGGTGGGGGTGTGAGACAAAATTCTTCGTGGCTCGCCCTCATCCTAACCTTCTCCCCCTGGGAGAAGGAACACCCATCGGCAGTCATGGGTTGACGGCTGGTCGTCCGGCCAATGCCGTCGCGGGTGTTCCGTGAGACGGCGGACGATTCTCCCTCTCCTGGAGGAGAGGGCCGGGGTGAGGTCGAGCTTTTCCACTGGCTCGGCTTTGCGCTCG
>JBEKUQ010000564.1:0-2925 GCA_049514835.1 Verrucomicrobiota bacterium
CTGCTCGGCAATCGTGCGCGCGAGCGGCTTCTCGCCATAGATCTCCAGCCTGCGGCGCGCGGCTTCCGCGGCCACCAACCCGTGCCAGTTGTCGGGAACGGCAATCAGCACCGCGTCCAAATCCGGGCGCGCGAGCAATTCCCGGTAATCCTGATAGGAGGCGCAGTCATTGTTGCCGTAGTGTCGGTTGATGCTATTCACCCCATCCCGCAAATGGTTTTTGTCAACGTCGCAGGCGGCGACCACGCGGCAGTCGCCCTGCCGGAGAAAAGATCCGGCGTCGCTCCGTCCCTGGGAGCCCCAGCCGACGACGCCCATGGTGATCCTGCCCGAGGGCGGGGCTTTGCCAACGCGTCCAAGCACGCAGCCGGGTAAAATGGTGGGCAGGACGACGGCGGCTCCGGCGGTCTTCAGGAAGTTGCGGCGGTTGATGGAGTTCATTCGCGATGCGCTGCGAGGTTTGTCTTGCATATGGTCATCTGGCTTTTTGAACGTTGCTGTTTGACAATCATATCTTCTGGCCAATTGCGGTGGCGAGTTTTTTCTGGGTCTGATTCCTGGAACCGCTCGATGCGGTGTATTCCAACGTCGAAGACGCTCCCGCATCAAGGTGAATGACCGGCAACGGTTTTGCGACAAATGAACCAACAGACCGCCGCGCAGCCCGGGCGGATTCAACCAAGACGCTCACGTCCGCGGCAAACTTTGTCGGATTGGTCAGGCGTAATTTCACTGTCTTGCCGGCATGACTTAATTCTTCGACACGAACATTATCGAACGCAACCGCAAGACCGGCATCAGGCCGCACGTAAAGGCCGGGCAATTGCGCAACTGTCAACAGCGCCGCGGTTTCAACCCAGGAACACGAGCCAAAAATACTGCCGCCGATATTTCGGGCGCCTTCCCAGGCACTGAGGTTGACCCGCTCGCACATGCCGCCGGGTGGCCTGCGGCCAATGGGATGGTCGGTCCGGCTGATATATTGGGGGACGCCGTGCGCGATGTCCGCCAGCAGCTCCAGCGCGCGCCGGTCGCCAGTGGCCCGGTAATACTTCAGCAAGCTGTCGCCCGACCATGTGCAGATGGCCGGCGGCCCATGTTTGTTTTGAACGTTCGCCCAGACAGCGCCGCATGAGTGCGCGCCGATCCGCCCCATCGCGGAGTTGGTCGGAAAATGGTAGTCGTAAGCCACCGTCCACGAAGCGCAAATGGGCAACACATCGTCCGCGTCCCGAAGCCATTCGGAACCGCCGGTGATTTCATGCAATGCCATGAAGGATTCAAACAGCCCGAAGGCGGATTCGCTGTCGGGCGCCGACAGAATTTCGCCGGGACCGCCGGTGGTATAGCCGGCGCGCACAAATTCCTTGTAATAATTTCGAGCCGCCGCTTCAGCGACTTTGAGGTAACGGCGCTCATGAAATGTCTGCGACGCCAATGCCATGGCTCCCGGCACGATCGCGCCCGCGGTTGAACCGCCGATGCACAGGTCGCCGGTTTCGACGTTGACAAATTGGCCAAACTGTCCGCGTTTATCCCACGAGCATGCGAACGCGTCGGCCTGTTTCTTCAGGCCAGCCATCCACGTCTCCGGCACTTTGCCGCCTTCGGCGTTGATTTGCTGGAACTGACGTTGCGCCATGGAGAGCCAATCGCCCTGGGAACGGACGAGGCAATCGCTGTTTTTGGTTCCTCGACGATTTCAGTGGAATACGGGGAGATGCATGAGGCGGCGCCATTGTCTTTTCAATCCCAACGGGATTGAAGCTCTCAGCCCAGGGGTTGCGAGGAACGAGCTACCCTGGGTCAACTCAGGTAGAAATCACAACCCTGCAAGGGTTGAATCTGTTTCGTAAGTACTTGATATTCAACCCTTACAGGGTTGTGGGGATTAAATGGGGCCACCCAGGGTAGGCCCTCTCGGAATCGGGCCAACCCTGGGCTGGATTATCCAATCCCGTTGGGATTGACGAATGGGTTCCTGTCACACAGTACAGAACGGGCCATTTCCATTCCACCGAAAACGTCGAGGAAGCGTTTATGTTGACTTGGCAAATGCAGCGGCAGCCCTTTGAGCAAGCCGCAATATCCCCTGAGCCAAGGGCAGTAAGTGTGCTCGGGTGCAATCGTAAGATGTTGGCGTCGAACAACTTCCGTAAGCGGCCGCACTGTTTCGGGAGTTTTCATTTGGACATTGTCATACACGAACAACCTGTCGTATGTTAGTTGTCAGGCCACACTATTATGATTGACAACCGGAAGATTATCATTGTTCTGGCGGCTGTGTGCTGTGTAGCATTGTCGTTAGTCTGGCACTGGTTTCGTTCGAGATTTCTCTTGCAGAAGTGGGCAAAGGAAAACGGTTTTGAGTTGGTGAAAATGAATGTAAATTGGTTCGAGTCCTCTCCATTTTGGTTTAGGTCGCGTCGTCAGGGGGTTTTCCGCATAAGAGTCCGTGACCACAGAGGCCGGGAGCGCAGCGGATGGGCAAAATGCGGCGGATATTGGCTTGGCTTTCTCGTCAACAAAATCGAGGTGGAATGGGATTAATCAGCATACAAACCACGTCGCCTGACAAGTCGCCGGAGCCAACGCCGGTTGACGCGTTTATTTCCCGGCAAGTCCGGATTCACGCCGCGAGTCGGCGGCGGCTCAACTTTCTGCGTTAGAATTATATGGAAATTTTCGCTGCTATTTTATATTTCTCGAACTTCGCGCTTTCTGCGACGGCAGCGATTCTGGCCGTTATGCTGTTTCGTCACTATCGCTATTGCGGATGGCTGGTGCTCGCTGTTGCATTCTTGTCACCGTTTGGACTTTTGCTATTGCGCCTGTTACATGGCAGGCCATTGCTCACATACCGCAGCTACGGGACAGTAGCAGATGGCGTGGCACAGTTGACGTATCGCCTGGAGATTCCTGGAT
>JBEKUQ010000565.1:0-2899 GCA_049514835.1 Verrucomicrobiota bacterium
CTCGAATCACAAGACGAGCAATTTCCGCTAACTTTGAAAATAAATGCAAAATAATTCATTATATCCCTTGACTACACTGCCAATATGGTGTAACCTACTACCAGAATGAAAAACATATTAGATTTCAAAACGCTGATGGAGTTCATGGATTATTTCCATGACGAGAAGACATGCGTTGACCATTTCACCGCCGCCAGGTTCCGCAGCGGGGATTACTGCCCGCACTGCCACACCCCCAAGATTTACAAGTGCGCTGGCGGCAAACGGTATCACTGCGCCAGTTGCAAGCAGGACTTCACCATCCGCACAAAGACGGTTTTCGGCGAAAGCAAGCTGCCGCTACGCAAGTGGTATATGGCGGTTTACATGCTCTCTACCATGAGCAAGGGAATCTCCAGCGTCCAACTGGCGAAGCACCTGGGCGTGACGCAAAAGACGGCGTGGTTCATGGCGCATCGGATTCGCAAGGCCCACCAGCAGAGCAAGGGCCAGATGTTCGGCACGATTGAAGCCGACGAAACGTTCATCGGCGGTCTGGCTAAGAACATGCACAAGAAGAAGCGGGAGGCGGCGATCAAAGGGACAGGCGGGAGCGGCAAATCTCCCGTCTTGGGAATGCGGAGTTGGGCCAGGGAAGTGCGGGCACAAGTGGTGCAGGGGGTCGCCAGCGAGGACTTGCACCCGGTCATCAAGCAGAACGTGGCTCCGGGTTCGACGCTTTACACGGACAGTTGGGTGGGCTACAACGGCCTGCCGGAATACACCCGGCAAACGGTTGACCACGCCAAAAAGGAATACGCGGCTGGCGACTGCCACACCAACGGCATCGAATCGTTTTGGGCGTTGTTCAAGCGGGGCTACCACGGCGTTTATCACCACATGAGCCGAAAGCACCTGCAAAGATACGTTGACGAGTGCGCCTACCGGCTGAACCGCCGGGAGCAGGGCATGAACGAGATGTTTTCAGACGTTTTGCAAAAGGCAACGGACGGACATAATTTGCCGTACAAAAAGTTGATCGCATGAGCAGACCGCAGAAAATAATCCCGCCCGTCAAAGGCACGTTCACAGAGATCATCAATGCTGTGGCCGATGGAAAGGGCGTTCTGAAATCGCGGACAAAGGACATGGCCAACGAGAGGAAATTTACGCGGTCATCTGGACCGCCACCTCCGAAAAAGCCTTGAGGCATCCATGAAAACAACCAGCCAAAATCCGCCAGTTCAGTGTAACATTGTATATAATTCCCCTAATTTGGACTTGAAGTGTTTAAGCAAATTCGAATAAAAAGGAAATGCTGGACAAATTCTGGAGCTTTTATAATCTCAGGAAAATCCCCACAGACGAGGAAATTATGAAGCGTAGAGATTTTCTGAAGAAAAGCTCGGTCGCTGTCGGCCTTGCGAGTTCCCTAAAGTTGGTCCCGTCGCTCATGGCGAGCGCGAGCGATCCGCCGAAGCCATCAGGACAAACGGGAGGGCTGGCGGAGGACAACCGATCCGCTGGCTATCTTCGCCGTGCGCAGGAGGACAAGTTCCTGCCCAAGCCGCCGGAGCTCGCGGAACCGGCTGGGTCCGCCGCGTTACGGGTCACGCCGATGCCGCTGGCGGAACGGGTCAGGCGGAAGATTGTGCCGCGGCGGGGCTTTTGCAGTCTGGCACCCGGCAGTGGCGCTCTCCTCTCTGGCAATGGAGCCGTGAACATCGAGTTGGAGTGCGACCCCTACACCGAACAGATTCCTTTCCGCCATGAAATGCTGTATGCGCCGCGTCGGAGGCCCGCCGAGGCGCCCAACATCGCGGATATTTTCCCGCAGGTGCGGCAAATGCTGTTGGACGGGAAATACCACGAAGCTGCGGCATTGGCCTACCAGAAATGGCATGCAAACCCGGTCCAGGGGGGTGGAATGGGTTTCGGCGGAGGCGGGGGATTCTCCATTCGTCTTGAGTTTCCGAGAAGCGCGTCGGTCAAGGACTATCTTCGCACGGTTGATTTCGAGAGCACCGAGGTGAAGGTCCACTGGACGGACGAGCGCGGTGAGTGGGTTCGCCGGATCTTCACGTCGCGGCCGGACAACCTGGTGGTCCAATCGCTCACCGCCCCCAAAGGACAATCGGTGAATGTCCGCATCACGGTGTCGGCGGGCGGAGGGGGCGGGCGCGGCGGAAGAGGAGGGCGCGGCGGGGGAGGCGGAGGCGGAGGCGGTGGAGGTGGCGGACAAGGTAACGCCCAGACGGACTTCAACGAGCAGCGGCTGATTTACAAGGGCCGATTGGGAGATCCATCTGTGAGCAACCGGGGCTACGCCGGCGTGACGCGCGTGGTCCGCGACGGCGGCGCGGCCCGGATGGAGGGGAGCGTTCTGGTCATTGAGAATGCGACTTCGGTGATGCTGCTCACGCGCATTGAGTACTTCGCCGACTACAGCGAGGACAAGGTGGAAGTTGTCCGGCAGGCACTGGAACAACTCACCCCGGACTATCCGGCGTTGCTGGAGCGGGCGCGGAAGGTGCAGTCGGAGATGCTCAATCGCGTCACCGTGGATTTCGGCGGCGCCTCCAAACATGGCCTGTCTTCCGAGGAGCTTTTGTCTGATCAGCGGTCCAGCCCGGGCTATTCGGGCGCTTTTCTCGAGGCGTTATTCGACATGTGCCGCTACTGGTTCATCCTGACCAGCGGCAAGTATTGCAGCATGTCGGCCGAGACCAACGCCAACATCAACCTGCAGCTCGCGCCCATGGCTTTGGGTTATCACCGCGAAGGCGAGGAAGCTTACTTCAACTGGATGGAGAGCCTGGTTTCGGACTTCCGCACCAACGCCAAGAACATTTTTGGCATGCGCGGCACCAAATACTCCCTCACGCCGAGCAAAGAGTGGGGCGTCGAAACCATGTACGAC
>JBEKUQ010000566.1:0-2893 GCA_049514835.1 Verrucomicrobiota bacterium
CAGCCGCCCGCGCACGAATTGGATGTGCTCGCGCAGGCCGTAGAATTGGTCGGCAAAGGAGGCCGGCACTTTCAGGCGGTTGACCTCCTTTTCAATGTGATCCAGCCGGGCGAAGGATTGCTGGCGCTTTTCCGGAGTGGACGCCCCCGAGGCGGCCCGTTCCAGGGCCAGCAACGCGCGGTACCAGCGGTACAGGCGCAGCCGCATCCTCAACCGATAGAGCGAGGGCAGGATGCGCAGTCCCGGAATCAAAACCACAATGGCGGGAACGAAGGCCAGCAGAACGCGCCGGACCATGCTGGCCAGCCAGAACGGCATGGAACGGTAGAGAAAACTTTTGCCCGACTTGTAGAACCGGCTGGCGTCGGCGCTGATGGGGAAGTCGTGTTCAAGCGGCGCGGGGAATTCGCCGCGGCGTTTGAGCAGGCTGGCCCCGCCATGGACTGCCTGCGCGGCCTCCAGCAACAAATCGGAAAGCACGGCATGCAATTCGGGGCGCGCGACCAGTTCGACGGTGGGGCCGATCAGATTGACATCGTGCGGGGGAATGTTTTTTCCAAAATCAATGCAGCCTTCGGGCAGGACCAGCTTGTTGAGGTAACTGATGCGCCGGGTATAGGCGTCGGCCTGGGCAAAATCAAAAAGGTGGATTTCGGCAGTGTGCAGGAGCTGGCGGATCAGGTTGGGGGAGGCGGAATCGCCCATCAGAAACACCGCGTCCACTTTGCCGGCGAGCAGGGCGTTGACCGCGTCCAGGGCATCCAAATCGGTCAGTTGGGTGGGGCCGCCGGGTTCGATGCCGTTGAGCTGGAGGAGCGACAAGGCCAGGGAGCGGGTCCCGCTGCCCGCCGGACCGATGGCCAGCCGTTTGCCTTCCAGCTCGGACAGAATGGAGAGGGTGGCGGCGCCGCGATAAAAAAGAAAAAGCGGTTCATAAGTGATGCTGCCGAGCGAAACGAGGGGACGGCTGCCGGGGGCATTGGTCACTCCGCCTTGGACGAAGCCGACATCCACCTGAAACCTGGCATCCTTGAGACGCTGCAGGTTTTGCGAAGATCCTTCGGAAGGCAGGATGACCAGCCTCACTCCATTGCTGGCCAGATTGGTGCGGTATCCTTGGGCGTAGTTTTGGAACGAGCTGCCGGCGACGCCGCAGGTCATGATGACGGTTTTGGGCGGGGCGGTTTGAAAGAACCAGAAGACCGCCAGGGCAAGGGCGGCGCTGATGGAGAGTATGGTGGTGAGGACGGCGCCGCGACTCAGGCCAAACGCGTCCATGGAGGGCGCGAGGAGCCGGCCGAGGCCCGTTTTGCGCCCTTCCTGCGGGGTGGGTTCCGGTGGTGGCGTGGGTTCGTTGTTCATGTTGTGCTCCGATCCATTGTGGCGCGGCTTGGGCGCCGTCATTTCTGCCAGGCCATTGTGCCGTTGTTGCGGAGGCACGTCAATGGATTGCGGATTTCACAACCGACGCGGGGGTCGTGCGGGGGTCGGGCGGGCAGTCCCCAGCCCGCCCAGCCGGCCCAGACTACCATCGCGGTGGTTTTGTTTTTTCATTTTGCATTTTCACCGCCGGGCGGTCATTTTCGGGGGCATCAATCTGACGCCAACAGTTCATGCCTGATTCACCCGCCGCCGCCGATTCCGCCGCCTCCGTGCCGCGAGGGCAGCCGCGCGGCTTGTACACCCTGTTTTTCACGGAGATGTGGGAGCGGTTCAGTTACTACGGGATGCGGGGATTGTTGATTTTGTTTCTGATGGCCAAGGTGGTTCCGTGGGCCTTTTCGACGGGTGAAATCAATGATTTGAAGTCTTTCTCCAAGAAATTGAAGGACAAATCGGACGGAGTTTCCATGCTCCTGAGCGGACGGCTGGACCCGGAAGCGGCCAACGTGCTGACGTTGTATTACCGCGACACGAATTTGGTTCCTACGAATTTGGAAAGCGTTCTCGATGAGAATCTTAATGCGGTCATTGCCGGCCGCTCTGTTTACGACAAGGCGGCTTTCGCCTCCGTGACGTTGCGCCCGGAAACCCAAAAACTGCTGCAACTCAATCCCCAGGACAAGGACGACAGGATGCGGCTCAACCGCCTGCTGCTGGAGGACGCTTACCCGAACGATTTGTCGAGGAGCCACCATGTGGGTTTTGGTCTTCCGGTGAAGATGGCCGGCGCCATTTACGGACTCTTCACGGCGGGAGTATATTTGGCGGCCTTGCTGGGCGGCTGGATTGCGGACCGGTTTGTCGGCGCGCAGCGGGCGGTTTGGTATGGCGGCATCACCATCATGTGCGGGGATTTTCTGCTGGCGGTTTCGCGGACGGACACCTTTTACATAGGCTTGTGCCTGCTGGTGCTGGGCACCGGATTGCTCAAACCCAATGTCAGCGCGATTGTAGGGGAACTGTACCCGGAAGGCGGGGCGCGACGGGACGCGGGCTTCAGCATTTTCTACATGGGGATCAACTTGGGCGCGTTTATCGCCCCGCTGGTGTGCGGCCCGCTGGCGGTGGTAAATTACCGTTATGGTTTTGCCGTGCCCGGATTGGGCATGGCCTTGGGGCTGTTCCAATACCGGTATTTTATCAAGAGCCTGGGGCAGGCCGGATCCAAACCCGGCCATCAGGAAGGTGTGCAGAAGAAGGACCTGGCCATTCTTTTTTCCATTCTCGGAGCGGCGGCCTTGACCATCCTGTTGTCGGTGGCGGGGGTGATCCATCTGAATCCCGTGGTCCTGGCGCAGGGGACAACTTACGTGATCGTGGGCATTGCCGCGCTGTTTTTCGTCGTGGCGTTTTTCTTTTTGGACCTCGACCACACCGAGAAGCAGCGCCTGGCGGTGATCCTGGTTCTTTTTCTTTCCTCGGCCATGTTTTGGTCGGGCTTCGAGCAGGC
>JBEKUQ010000567.1:0-2890 GCA_049514835.1 Verrucomicrobiota bacterium
CCCGGCGGATTGGCCTACTGACAAGACGATTTTCGACTACCTCAAAAACAATGTCCTCGCGGGCGGCGGACGCGGCGACGGCGGCAGACGGGGCGGCGGCGGCGCGCCCTTCGTCGAAGAAGAGGTCCCGCAGGAAGCCGTTCCCGCCGCCCCGGCCGGCGCCGCCGATCATACGCTCAAGCAAACTTACACCATGGCCTACATCGCCCACACCCCGCTCGAACCGCGCGCCGCCCTCGCCGATTGGCAGCCGGACAAGCTCACCGTGTGGACCGGAACACAATGTCCTTTCCGCATCCGCAGCGATCTCGCCCGCGATCTCGGCATCCCCGAGGAGCGCGTCCGCGTCATCGTGCCCGACACCGGCTCCGGCTACGGCGGAAAACACTCCAACGAAGCCGCCACCCAGGCCGCCCGCCTCTCCAGGGCCGCCGGCAAACCGGTCAAGGTGGTCTGGACGCGCGAGGAGGAATTTACCCACGCCTTCTTCCGTCCCGCGGCCGTCATCGAAGTCTCCAGCGGCGTGAGCAGCGACGGCAAGCTCACCTCCTGGGAGTTTGCCAGCTACAATCCCGGCAATCCCGGCATCAGCAGCCCTTACCTCTCCAATCAAACCTCCGTCGCTCGCAACACCCGCTCCCCTCTCGCCCAGACTTCCTATCGCGCCCTGGCCTCTACCGTCAACAACTTCGCCCGCGAAGTCCACATGGACGAATTGGCTCGTCTCTTGAAAATGGACCCGCTCGAATTTCGCCTCAAAAACCTCACCGACTCCTCCAGAGACACCCGCCTCCGCGCCGTCTTTGAAACCGCCGCCAAGGCCTTCGGCTGGGGAACGGCCAAGCCCTCCGGCGGCCGCGGATTCGGCATCGCCGGCGGCACGGAAAAAAACTCCTTCGTGGCCACTTGCGCCGAAGTCCTGGCCGACACCTCCAGCGGCACCGTCAAAGTCGTGCGGGCCGTCACCGCCTTTGATTGCGGGGCGGTCGTCAACCCCAACCATCTCAAGAACCAGATCGAAGGCGCCATGATGATGGGCCTGGGCGGCGCCCTCTTCGAGGCCGTCCAATTCGAGAAGGGCGCCATCACCAACCCCCATCTGGCCGATTACCGCGTCCCCCATTTCGCCGACTCGCCCAAAATCGAAATAATTCTCATTGACAGAAAAGACATCGCCTCCGCCGGCGCCGGCGAAACCCCCATCATCAGCATCGGCCCCGCCGTGGCCAACGCCATTTTCGACGCCACCGCCATCCGCCTCCGCCACATGCCCATGATCCCCGACGGCCTCAAGGCCTGACCCCGCTAAGGTCCCGACTCGTCGGGATCGAGCCGTCGAATTTCAAAAACCCCGCGACTGCAAAAGCCGGCCAACCATCCTTCAACCAATGACTGTCGGCACCCCTTTCCTCTCCCCGGGGGAGAGGACCAAGGTGAGGGCGAGCCACATCCATTATCCCCAAAAAAGCCTCGACTGCATAAGCCGGCCAACCACCCGCCAACCAATGACTGCCGACTGCGCTTTCCTCTCCCTCCGGGAGAGGACCAAGGTGAGGGGCGCCCTTCCAACTGATTTTTCCGCCAGGTGCCAGGATTTCACTGCTGCCGAAGAACTGCGGAAAGCAAAGGGCCGGTTGATGAGCTTGATGATGCAGAAAAAGTGTCAATAGTAAGGACTGAAACATGCATGACTCCCGCAAGACCGGTGCTTGGGCCGCCGCTCACCCAGTTCCCGACGACCGACGGCTGATGATTTTGTTCTTTGCTCTATGTGAACCTGAGGTTTAAACTAACGGCGAGAATCGGTTTCACATGACCGTCGCCGAATATTCGGATTGGGGGCTTTGGCTTGTTTGGGCGCTGGATTTCTGCCAACACCGGTTACGGGCAGTCGGTGAGCTAACATCGTAAACTGTGGAGGACCCCATGAGACGATATTCATGTTTTCTTAGCTGCTTTTTCATGATCTTCCTGAGCTTTGCTTGCGAAGGTGTCATATTCACTTTGGGCAATAAAAGCGGTGTCGTGGTATTCGATCGTTGGGGAGGCTGCTACCTCTACAGCGGGGTTTACTTCATTTATGTCTCGGAAAAGGTGAAGGAGGGGCTCCGACCATACGTCGGGCAAGCCATCCAGATCGACGTAAAGGGCGCGGACCAGCCCATGAATCCGGGGGATGCTATTATCAATAAGTTCGAGTATCGTGGGGCCGCACCCGATGGGCACCGAGATTGGGTAAAGATTGAGGGAATCCGCCTGACTTCCTCGGTTAGGATACGGCCTGATGGCAAGGCCGTTGCCACCATCATAATTGAGAATACCAATCGGACCCCGGTCAAACTGCTGAGAAACGAACTTGCCCTGACGGTATTGAGGCAAAAGGATGAAATGTCCCGACCGACATTCGATCCATTTGACGGCCCATCCATTGCCGTGATGGCACACCAGCCTTTTGGGTGGACAGGAGGCGAAGCTGTGTGGGAAGGAGGAGCAATGGTTGACCGGCGCAACTACGGCTGGACCATTGGCAAGGAGAATGCCCTGCCCCGCGAATTCACACTTGGCTTTGAAGAGAAAAGGAATATAGACGTAGAGCTTGACCTCCCGGATGGACAATATGATTTCCTGTGCGGATATGGCGGAGACGAGGCGGGCAAATGTGTTGCCAGCAATCTCACTGCCTTTGATGTCCAGAAGGGCAAAGCTAGAGTTGTGGATGTCAAAATCAAATAACCCGGGCAGGTGTCCTCGCTATTGACACTTTTGCGGATCGTCAAAGGGGTCGTACCATAGCTTCGTCCGTTCCGCTCAGGATGGTCAAACCGTAGCTCCGGGAAGCGGGCAAGGGGTCAAGCCCGGAACTCGGAACTTAAACTGCCGTAATCTCCCA
>JBEKUQ010000568.1:0-2879 GCA_049514835.1 Verrucomicrobiota bacterium
AGGCTGCTCGTGCCGTTGAGCGTCACCCCGCCCGTGTTGTTTATGTAACCGCTGCTCCAACTGAACGGTCCGTTCACGGCCACCGGCACGTTGCCGTTCAAACTGCCGCCGCTCAAGATGAGGTTGGTCACCGCCAGGCTCCCCGGAGAGTTCACCGCCAAAGTGCCGCCACTGATCGTATTTGTCCCGGTCAGGGAAAAAGTCCCGCTCGAGTTCACCGTGCCCGCAGATATCAACACCGTACCCGCGCCGGTGACACTGGAAGCGGAGCTTAGGGTGTAAGTGCCACCGCCAAATTGCAGCGTCGCGTTGGCCGACACTTCAAACGTCCCGCTCGCCGAACCGCCGCCAGTCAAATCCACCGTGCCGCTCTGCACCTGCACATCCCCGGTGTTCACGAAAGCCGCGCTCAGAGTCGTGGTGCCGCTGGCGCCGGTCTTGCGCAACAGGCCCGCGTTGCCAATCGTGCCGCTGGCGGCGCTGGAGACGTCGGCGGTGATGGTGATCGTGCCCGAAGCCAGATTGGTGAAGGTGCCACCGCTGATATAAAGGTTGGCGCCGCTCCCGCTCCAGGTCAGCGCGCCCGCGTTGATCAGCAGGCCATACAACTGCATGCTGTTGTTGCCCGCGCCATTGAGACTGCTCGTGCCGTTGAGCGTCACCCCGCCCGTGTTATTTATGTAGCCGCTGCTCCAGGTGAATGGGCCGTTCACCGTAAAACTTCCGCTGCCGCCGAGAGTTCCCCGGGCCAAATTGAAAGCGCCATTGCTCCCGACCGTGCTGGCCCCGTTCAGCGTCAAAGTATTATTTGCGTTGACCACAAACGATTGCGTTCCGCTCGTGCCACCGAGGGTGAGGCTGGCCACGGTGGCGCTCGCATTGAGCGTGACCATGTAGATGCCGTTATTGGTGATGAAGGCATCGTCCGTCGAGCCGGGCACCTGGTTTGGACTCCAGTTGGCGGCCAGATTCCAATTGCCGTCCGCGGTGTTAGTCCAGACGATTTGCGCGGCCCGGCCAGACCCGCTCATGAGCACACCCGCGAGCAAGACGGCCAGTCCGCCAATGGCCGGACGAGGCCGGCGGCGGCGGCCGGCACTAAACAGGATGTGAAAGTTGGTCAGGGATGATCTGGCGTGGGTTTTCATAAGAAGGAATCTTTCACAGCGGCTTCATCAAAACAAAGTTTCAAAATCCTGTCAAGCACGTTCTCTGCAAATCCAAACAAGTGTGGTCCAAAAGCAGACGGATCGAGGCGCGTAAAGCCGATGAGCATGGAATTGCCCGAGGAGAATGCGGTCTCTGCCACCCTTGAACTCCGCTGATCTGCAACCGGCGGATCATGGAGAGCCGCCTGCAGGTTTTGTCAGCGTTGGGTTGTAGCTGCTCTGGCTGGCTCGGAGATCTTTGCCGGCGATCACATCTCCGAGGCGATTCAATATCGTTCGCCCGACCGGCAGTTGTGGACGTGAGGCTGCGGGGTGTCATCAGGAGCGGGTGAGAATGTGAAGAAACTTTGTCACGTCTCCGGGCTTTTCAACCACAGTAACGGCGATATGATGACAAATCGAATGACACCGCCGGCCGCCAGTGGAGACGAGGAGTTGGTCAACGCCAGCCTTGCGGGGAACCGCGAGGCCTTCGGACAAATCGTCACGCGCCACCAGGCGCTGGTCTGCTCGCTGGCTTACAGCGCGACCGGCAGCCTGACGCAAAGCGAGGACCTGGCGCAGGAGACCTTTCTCGCGGCGTGGCAGCATCTGGCCGAATTGCGCGAACCGGCGAAGCTGCGTTCCTGGCTTTGCGGCATCGCGCGAAATCTCATCCACAATTCCCTGCGAACACAGGGGCGGGAGCCGAGCCATCGGGCCGAGGCACTGGAGGCCATTGCCGAGCCGCGCTCGCCGGAGCCATTGCCCGGAGAGCGGGCCATCAGCCGGGAGGAGGCGGAAATCTTGTGGCGGGCGCTGGAACGGATTCCCGAGACGTACCGCGAGCCGCTGGTGCTGTTTTATCGGGAACACCAATCGGTCGAGGCGGTCGCGCGAGAATTGGATTTGACAGAGGAGGCGGTCCGGCAACGGCTGACGCGCGGGCGAAGACTCTTGCAGGAGGAGGTGCTGGCGTTTGTGGAAGGCGCGCTGGAGAAGACCGCGCCCGGAACGGCCTTCACCGTGGCGGTGGTTGCCGCGCTGCCGATGGCCGTCACTTCGGCCAAGGCGGCGTCGGTCGGCGCGGCGGTGGCCAAGGGCGGGGCAGCGGCGAAGAGCGCCTTTTCTTTGGCCGCGCTGGGGAGTTTGGCGGCGATGGTGGGGGCGATGCTGTTTTCCTGGAAAACGGCGGTGGACGAAACCAAATCGCCGCCCGAGCGACGGCTGATGGCGCGGGCGGGGTGGTTCCAGATGGTCTTTTTGGTTCTTTCGCTGGCAGCGACTTTTTATTGTTTGCCGAGACTCGCCCGACACCCGGTGGCCATGTGGACCGGTTTTGCACTGCTTCTGCTGGCCAACGTGATCGTCGGCGTGGTGATGTTCTACCAGGTGATGCGACGGCGAATGGAAATTGTGCTGGAAGAGGGCACGATGTTCGATGCGGAGTGGAGCGGGCCGGGGAAGGAAACCAATCGCAAGGCGTTTGGCAAGGCGGTGAGGCTCACCATCCCATTCCTGATTATGTTTGCGGTTGGGAGCATCGCGTTGCCCTGGAAACAGCACTGGATGCGATGCGCGGCGATAACCGCGGGCGAAGCGGCGATCATTATTTGGTACTTTCGCAGGAGTTATAGAATGATGAGTTTTCAAGCCGTGCCCGGCTTGAAAGGTCAGTGGGTTCCGGCGTTTCTGCGGCATCCGATAATTCTTTTGCCGACGATTCTATTC
>JBEKUQ010000569.1:0-2875 GCA_049514835.1 Verrucomicrobiota bacterium
CCGTTTCCACTCCTGGTGTCCGCCCGAAGCCGCCTTCACCGCCGCGGACGAACTGGGTTTCTTCCTCCAGCCTGAATGCGGCATGTGGAACGACTACGGCAGCCAGGCGATGCAGCAGCGATTGTCGGACGAAACCGCGCGCGTTCTCCAGGCCTATGGCAACCATCCCTCCTTCATTCTTTTTTCCCCCAGCAACGAGCCGCGCAATTACCAGCGCTTCACCCCGCGCTGGGCCGCCGAGTGTTACCAAAAGGACAGCCGCCGCCTCTACTCCGCCGGCACCGGCTGGGGCGATGCTTCGCAGGTCAACGGCCCCCAATACGCCTCGCTCGTGGCCTTCAACCGCGGCCAGTTGCGCGGCGCCTCCGGCTGGTTTGGCCGCGATTACCGCCAGGCCCTGGAAAATGTCCACCTCCCCGTCCTGGCCCACGAAGTCGGCCAGTGGTGCGCCTATCCCGACTTCCGTGTCATCCATGAATTCACCGGCTACCTTCGCCCCGGCAACTACGACATTTTCCGCTATCTCGCCCAAGAACAAGGCGTCCTGGCCCAAAACCGCGACTTCGCCTGGGCCTCCGGCCGTTTTCAAATCCAATGCTACAAGGAGGAAATCGAGGCCAATCTCCGCACTCCCGGCCTGGGAGGATTCCAGTTGCTGGATTTGCACGACTACCTGGGCCAGGGCACCGCCCTGATTGGCATTGTGGACGCTTTCTGGCAGCCCAAGAGCTACGAGACCGCCGGGCAATTCCGCCGCTTCGCCGGGCCGACCGTCCCCCTCGCCCGCCTGTCAAAACGAATCTTCACCGCCGATGAAACACTTGAGTCCGAGGTGGAGATTTATCATTTCGGCCGGAAGCCGCTCCCCGCGGCGACCCCGTACTGGAAAATCCTCGACGCCAAAGGCAGGTGCATGGCCGGCGGCCAATGGCCTGCCCGCGACATCGCCGTCGGGAAGAACATTCCCCTCGGCAAAATTGCAGTTGACTTGTCAGGGCTCCCCTGCCCTGCTGCCTGCCAACTGGTCGTCGGCCTGCGCGGCCTGGCCGTGGAAAACGATTGGAATTTCTGGCTCTATCCCGGCGCCAGCGATGCCGCCGTCCCATCACCGCCCGCCGGCATCCTGCTCACGCGCGTGTGGTCCGAGGCCGCGGCCCGCCTGGCCGCCGGCGGCAAAGTCCTCTTCATCCCCGCCGCCGGCGATTTGGACCCTGGCAAAAGCCCCCCGATGAAAACCGTCCCCGTCTTCTGGAACATCCAGATGACCGTCCGTCCGCCCGGCAATCCCGCGGCCAAATTCGACGCCATGCTCGGCCTGCTCTGCGACGCGGCCCACCCGGCCCTGGCCGAATTCCCCACCGGGAAAAATTGCGACTGGCAGTGGACGCCGCTGGTCAACAACGTCCGCTCGGTCAATCTCGCCGGCGCCCCGCCCTCCCTCCATCCCATCGTCTCCGCCATTGACGACTGGAACCGCAACTGGCGTCTGGGCGTCATCTTCGAGTGCCAGGTCGGCCCCGGCCGGCTGTTGGTCTCGGCCATCAACCTGGCGAACGACAGCCCCGCCGCCGGGGCAGGCCTTGGCCAGCTCCGCCGCTCTCTGTTGGACTACATGGCCGGCCCCCGTTTCAAGCCTGGCGCCGCCCTGACCCCCGCGCAAGTCGCCGCCCTCTGGTCCGGCCAGGCCTCCGCGTCCGCGCCATCATCCCCAACTCGCGCCTTTGATCCGGAACTCAACGACGGCTCCCGCCCGGCCCCGCCCACGCGACAGCCGTGACCAAGCGCGCGCAAGACTGTTCACGCCATCAGGTCCCAAGGCACAGTGCCTTTAATTCGCCGAAATAAAGAACGTTCTTCCTGCTCCTCTCCTCCTTCAGATAACGAGCCACCAGCCTGTCATTGGTGAGCATGATTAGAGGATCGTAGGTGAGTTCGATGATCACCGAGTCGGCCAGTCCAAACCTCAAAAAGCAATCACGGCGGGACAGCCGGCCGGCCCCAATTCTCTTTGGGTCGAAACACTCATCCAATTCCCGGAACATGGGCAGGATGCAACTCAGGAAGGCAACCCGGTTTTCTCTCAGGATTTTCGACAAACTCCATACTTCCGTCAGAAGGTGCGGCGTTGTCCACACCCTGCCCGCTTTCTTAAAATGTTCGATGATTTGGGCCAGCAATACAAATTCATCCTCTTTGAAGCCGCCATGCCTGGCTACTTGCTGGTTCACCCGATAGAAACAGCCCGCCAAATACTCAAAGAGAAGGTTCGTATCAAGCAACAGTCGCTTGCCGTGGAATTTTGCCAGAAGCCGCGACAGAGGATCCATCTTCATGCATCATGGGGAATCTTCATGGACAGTACCCGCCCGGAGGCCGCATCCACCTTGAAGACCTTGAGCTTGCGCATCGGCACCTGCAGGAATTCAGGAAGACGCAGACGCAGCTCTTGTGGCCGTGGAGCGTTAAACCCGATCGTGACTAGCCAGAATCGGCCGTCCTTGGACATTTCAATTTCCTCAAGACTCGGATCAGAACCAGATAACGTCTCGGAAAAAAGAGTATGAAAATAGGCGAACGCCGACTCCGTTGCTCGTCGGGCATCAACAGGCCCGTTCGCTCCGGCGGGCGCTGACGATTTGTGAACCATTGTTGGCATGTCTAAGAATTAAGCCCAACCTTTCCGCCCTGTAAAGTGCCAACTCCGCCGCAAAATTGATTGCCCCGACCAGAGGAATGATACAGCGTTAATCCCATTTTGCATTCTTCATTTTGCATTTCCCCTCCGCTCCGTCTTGACACGGCGGGAGTTTCGATGAACGCTCTCCCCATAAATTATGCAACTGTTTTGTCCCTCCATGATTTTGTATTCCTCGGC
>JBEKUQ010000570.1:0-2869 GCA_049514835.1 Verrucomicrobiota bacterium
GGCGCCTCCGCTCCCGCCCGCGGCCGCATCGTCGTCCTCCAACCCCGCCGCGTCGCCGCCCGCGCCGTCGCCGCCCGCGTCGCCTGGGAGCGCCGCTGCCCTCTGGGGTCGGAGGTCGGCTATCAAATCCGCTTCGACGACCGCACCAGCCTCGGCACCCGCATCTGTTTTGTCACCGAGGGCATATTGCTGCGCTGGCTGCAGGACGACCCCGGCTTGAGCGACATCGCGGTCGTGATCTTCGATGAATTCCACGAACGCAATTTGTTGAGCGACGTGGCCCTCGCCCTGGCCCGGCGCTTGCAACAAAGCCGCCGGCCCGATCTGAAAATCGTCGTCATGTCCGCCACCCTCGAAGCCGCGCCCGTGGCCGGTTACCTCGGCGGCTGTCCCATTCTCGAAGCGCAGGGCCGGGCCTTTCCCGTGGAAATCCGCCACCTCGACCTGCCGGACGAACGCCCCGTGGCCGAGCAGGCGGGCGACGCGGTGGCGCGCATCGTGCAGGCGGGCGAGCCGGGGGACATCCTGGTTTTCATGCCCGGCATGGCGGAGATCAACGCCACCCTGGCCGCCTGCCGCGCGGCGCGGCTGGGCGAGCCGCTGGCCATGATCCCCCTCCACGGCGAACTGCCGCCGGAGCAGCAGGACCTGGCCTTCGCCCCCAACCGCCTGCGCAAGCTCATCGTCTCCACCAACGTCGCCGAAACCTCCGTCACGATTGACGGCGTGGTCCATGTAATTGACAGCGGACTGGCCCGCGTCGCCCGTTACGATGCGGAGCGGGGCATCGGCACCCTCCTGCTCGAACCGATCAGCCGCGCCTCCGCCGAGCAACGCGCGGGGCGGGCCGGACGCACCGCCCCCGGCGTCTGCCACCGGCTCTGGACGGAAAGCGGCCACTTGAACCGCCCCGAGCGCAACACCCCCGAGATTCAGCGCAGCGATCTGGCCGAGGTCGTCCTCCTGCTCCATTCCTTCGGCATTGCCGATGCCACGCGGTTCGGCTGGCTCGACCCGCCCGATCCCCAGGCGGTCGCCCGCGCCGAAAAACTGCTCCGCACCCTCGGCGCCATCGAAGAGCCAACCGACCCATCTCCAATCCGCAATCCGCAATCCGCAATCCGCAATTCCGACCTCACGCCCATCGGCTGGCAAATGCTGCGTCTGCCCATGCACCCGCGCTATTCGCGGATGCTGGTGGAAGCCTCGCGGCTGGGCTGCGTCGGCGCCGCCGCGCTCTGCGCCGCCCTGGTCAGCGGGCGCGACCTGCTCGCCCGCCTGGGCCGCGACGACCAGCACATTGCCGAAGCGCGCGAATTATTTGAAGCCAGCGCCGAATCGGATTTCTTCACCCTGATGCGCGCCTTTCAATTTGCCAGGAACAACCATTTCAACGTGGAACAATGCCGCCGTTACGGCGTCCACGCCCAGATTGCCCGCCAGGTGGAGCAGACCTTCCAGCAAATCCTGCAACTGGCCGGACGCGACCTGAAAGACAGCGCCGCCGAACCGCCCGCCCGCGGCGACGAGGCCCTGCCGCGCTGCCTCATGGCCGGTTTTATTGACCAGCTTTGCCGGCGGCGCGATCAGGGGACGCTGGACTGCGATCTGACCGAAGGCCGCTCCGGCGCGCTGGCGCGCGAGAGCGTGGTGGTGAACGCCCCTTTGTTTGTAGCCGCTTCCATCCGCGAAGTTCCCAGCCGCGCCGGTCCGCTGACCCTGCTGGGCCTGGCCACCGCCGTGAAACGCGAATGGATCGAGCAAACCTTTCCCGGCCAGATCAGCGCCGCCATCGAACATCTTTACGACCGCACCCACCGCCGCGTCAGCGCCGTCAAACTGGTCCGCTTTCAGGACCTGGTGCTGCATCACGAGCACCAGCGCGAAGTGGATCCCGCCGCGGCGGGCCGCTGCCTGGCCGAGGCCTACAGTAAAGACTATTTTGAACTGCCGCAGTTCAACCATGAAATCAAGCAGACCATTGCCCGGCTCAACCTCGCCGCCGCCGTCACCCGCTGCCTGGCCCGCGCCTTTGCCGGCCTGACCCTCGTCAAGGAAGCCCAGGCCGCGCCCTTGCGCCACGCCTTTGGCGAGTTCATTGGCCGGGAGCGGCTGGAGTGGCTCAACGAGCTGGCCCCGCCGGCCATCTCCTGGCTCGGCGACAAGAAACTCAAACTGCTTTACCCCGAAGAAACGCGCGACCAAGACGCGCGCCCCAACTCCCCCGAAGCCAACGTGAAACTGCACGAGATTCTCCGCCTGGAGCAACACCCGCGCCTCTGCGAAGGCCGCCTGCCCGTCAAGCTTTGGCTATGCGCGCCCGACGGCAAGCGCCTCCAATCCACCCTGGACTGGCCCGCCTTCAAGGCCGCCGTCTATCCCAAGCTCAAACCCGCCCTGCAAAAGAAATTCCCGGGCAACACCTGGATTTAACGTGTTCCCTGACTTTTTCGTTGGCTGGAACTGTCCTCCAGGTCGGCTGCCCAGCGCCGTAGGCGCGGCATATCTGCAGAACCCAGCATCCCGGAAGTTTCAAGCCCCGGCGGGGCGGCATCTTCGGAAAAGAAAACCGGGCGAACCACGAACGACGCGAAACTTCCAGACCGTTCCTCCGGGTGCTTTCGCGTAGTTCGCGTGTTTCGCGGTTAAAGAACTCGTTTCCGCCCGGGAATTCAAACAAATCGCACCAAACTATGGGTTGACTACTTTTTCTTATACGCGCAGCCGGTCCGCCAGGGAGTTCTTTCGTCCCTGCGGGATTTGATTTTGTTCTCATGGATGATTCCCCAGCCATAAATGGCCGGGCTATTATCAAAGAAGGCTGTGCTATTACCAAAGGCACGCACTCGCCGGCCCAATTGAACAAGCG
>JBEKUQ010000571.1:0-2866 GCA_049514835.1 Verrucomicrobiota bacterium
CGCCCCCGTCATCAGCGAAGAACAGGAAGATGCCTCTGAACCTACCCCATCGTAAAGCTTATGGGAAACTTCAACGTCAATGAAGATTCGTGGATATTTGTGCAGCATGAAGGAAAGCCAGTCCGAGTTCTGAAGAAAACTGAATACGTTTGACATGGCGCACTGAACTGCGGCCCCGTTCCGGCACCGGCAATCCTTTCAAACCGTGCAGAATTTCCAGCAAACCTTCCGAGGGCGCGCGGATCACCTTGCGCAGGACGATGTTCTGTATCCGACTGACAGAGCACGTCTGGTTTCCGGCATCGAAAAATTCGATGCAGGCACATTTTTTATCAATTTAAGTCTTTGGCTGGCCGGGTTTATGGTTGGGACATGAGCATACTGAAACGCCGGCGCTTTCCCGCCAGCACTCTGTTGGCACTGTTGACCTTCGGCTTCTGGTGGATGGCCCTTTACGGTATCCTTATCGTTTGCACTGGCTGCGCGTCGGTCCTCAGCCATACGGAAAGCCAGGAGGAGGTCGGGCCTTACGCCGGAATCCGAGCTGACGGGCAGATGCTTGCCCACCCAAACAGCATCCAAGAGCCTCCGGTTCATCCCGCCGTCGTTGTCCCGATCACCATCCTTGACTTGCCGTTATCAGCGGCGCTGGACACGCTGCTCCTGCCGATCGACTTGACGTATCGCAAGACCGAGGCTCCGGCCGCGATTGAGCTTGAGTTGGAGGAGATGAAGTTGAGTAACGCAGTGATGAGTCAAACTCCCGGTGGACCATCGAGTGTCCCGGTGCGCTTGAAAATCAGGAATCCCAGACCGGAGGCGGTCAAACTGAAGACTGGCTGCCTCGCTCGCATCATTAGCTGTTGCGACTACGTGGATGTCGATGGACAAAAATGGGGAATTCCTTGGGGTGGCTTTGGCGCGATATACGATGAGCGGGCGGTTGTGTCATTGAAAGGCCGCTCGGAATCGGTGTTGGAGTTTGCAGTTTATGCGGGCAGGGAGTTACTGAAGCCCGTTGGCGCAGGTCTCGGGATGCCAGAGGGCGTGCGAGCACCTTCATCGCTTCACTTCAGCGTAAGAGACAGTCATGTCCAGACGGAATCCGGTGCTTGGATCCCGATAAAGGGGAGCGGGACCGTTTCAGTGCAGAGATGAAGAGAGCTACGCCGCACACGAACCAGAGCGAGCGAACTCCGCGTCCTCCGTGTTCCTGCTCGCCGCCATGAAGGGGTCATGAGAGGGGTCAAACCATGAGAGGGGTCACCCATTAGTGAGAGGGGTCAAACCATATATTTGCCCGATTTGCCTTGGGCGCATCCTGCCAGGATGCCAAGTTCTTCCTTGTCCCGTTCCGGGGTGAAATATTTGAGAAGGCTGCCGCGAGGGAAGGCTTCCTTCGACTTTTGCGGCACCATCTTGCGTCCGCGGATTTCGCCCCCTTCGACACGCCATTCTTCCTGATCATTGGGCTTGAGGCCCGCCGCCGCGCATATGGACTCCGGCAAAGTCATCCGGTGCTTCTTGTCAATGATGGTCGCATTCACGGAGGGATTATCCGTCGCAAGCGCCCCTTTTTCAAGCCGTCTTTGCACGACCGAAAGGCCCGCCATCCCCCATCTGCAAAACGCGATGCGGCAGAATCATGGTTTTGCCCCGCATGGTTTTGCCATTGCAGCGGCAGGGATGGCGGCTGGGTTCTTTGCCAGGCATGCAGCCGGAAAGAGCGCCGTCGAGGCCTTCGAGCATGATCTGGAAGTGGCTTCGGGAGCGCGACCAGCCCGCTCAGCGGGCCAGCCTGCTGTTGTTCTGACTTCCCGGTTGCAGCCGTCGGCGTCCCGCCGACGGCATCATCGCAAATGTAACAGAATGTAACCCGGGTGTAACGGGTCCGAAAGTCGCAAGTGGCTCATAATCAACAAGTGTAACGATGTAACGGGTGTACCGCACCTCACCCTCCCTTTGCCCATCAGTGGGAGCCAGTCCAACCGGGTCGCAAGCCTGTTTTCCCGGCGCCCAAGTTTCGCGGCTCAAAATCAGTTGTCGTCAAGCGGGCGGAGATCGGTTATCTGTTCTTTCGCAATATGACTTTACGCTGGTTCTTTTCCGCCAGGGTGCGGCAAACGTCCGACTTGCGCGGGCATGTGCGCAAGTTGCGCGACGCCCAGCGCGACGTGCTGGCCCCGCCCGCCCTCCAGGCCATTGACGCCGCTTTGCAGAACGCCACCGCGGCCTTGCGCGCCAACGCCGACGACGGGACGCTCGCCAAATGCGCCGCGGAGTTGGAAAAAGCCGCCAACAAATGGCTCCGGCCTTATCCCCACGCCGAATGGCGCGAGAACATCGAGGTTTTTCTCGTCGCCATTGTCGTGGCCATGGGCATCCGCACTTTTTTCCTGCAACCGTTCAAAATCCCGACCAGCTCCATGCAGCCGACTTTGTTCGGCGTGACCGTTGACCCGCTCTACGATGCAACCTTTCAAATGCCCGGCTTTTTCACCCGCGTTTACCGGTTGCTGGCGCAGGGCGCCATTTACCACGAAGCCATCGCCGCGCAGGATGGGGAGGTCGTCAACGTCGGACCGCCGGAACATTTCCTGCGCTTTTTTAACAAGCAAACCGTCTTTGTCCGCTACCAGGACGGCTCCGGGGAGCCGATCACCCTTTGGTTCACGCCGGATCCCGATCCCAATTATACTTTCGCGCAGCGCACTGGATTGGAGAATAATCATCAGCCCCGCCAATTCCACAAAGGCGAACCGATCATCCGTTTCGCGGAAACGACCGGCGACCATTTGTTTGTGGACCGCCTGACCTACAATTTCCGCCGGCCCAAACGCGGAGAAATCATCGTTTTCAAAACCAA
>JBEKUQ010000572.1:0-2866 GCA_049514835.1 Verrucomicrobiota bacterium
ATCCTCGGGACTCCCCTGAAGGACAAGGGCCGAGCCTTGAGAAGAGAGCGAAGCGATGCCTTTGACGGCAATTGTCACGACGACATTGGTATCGGCCGGATTGACAAGCTTGATGATGATTTCACCCGTCTTGCTGTTCCGGGTGGCGCAGCCTTGAATTTCATTTTCTTCCGATCTGACTTGGAGGATTTCGTCGCCGACATTGCGACTGAACATCTGGATGGCATAATAGCTGGGCGAAGCGTAGGAGGAAATGGCATCGTAGCCGATCAAATCCGGACGCCATTGCCGCGCGCCGGGGTTGACGTTGACCAAGAGCGGCGCGTAGCAGTGCATTTTGATGATGTCTGAATTGCGCTCCATCGCCGCCATGAACAAGGCGTCGCCGAGGGCCGCCTTCATGGTGGGCGTGGGCGGCTGTTTGCGGGCGCCGGGTTCCCAGGGCTTGATGGCAGCATCTTCGTGCGCGGCCCATTCACCCACAAAAACTTCCGGGCCGGAACGATCCATGTTTTGTCCGTAGGTCCGTGATTTTTGGAGAAACTCGTCGGTGGCGCAGTAGTAATGCTCATCGAGCATGTCGGGTTTCCGGCTGTGAACGCGCATATTGTCCGGCTGATCGTTGGCCACGGTGGAAATCAGTTTGAGCTGCGGGCATTTGGCCTTGATGGCATCGTGAAACTGGGTGTAACGGGCGTCGTAGGTCTTGGCTTTGTCGAACCAATCCTCGTTTCCGATTTCGACATAGTGGAGAGGGAAGGGCGCGGGATGCCCATCCTTGGCGCGTTGCGCGCCCCAGGTGGTGTTGGTGTCTCCGATGACATATTCGATTTCGTCCAGGGCGTCCCGGACGAAGGGTTCAAGATCAGGACCGGCTTTGATGTATTTGCCATCGAGCGAATAGCCGGCATAAACCGCCAGCACGGGTTCCGCCCCCATGTCTTGACTCCAAAGCAGAAACTCCATCAGCCCCATGCCATCGGAAGAACGATAGCCCCACGGGCAGAGGTGACCGGCACGTTGTGCAATCGGCCCCAGAGTCTTCTTCCACTGGAAGCGGCTCTCCCGGTTGTCGCCCTCCAGATAATTGCCGCCCGGAAACCGCAAGAACTTGGGTTTCAAATCCACGAGCATCTGCATGAGATCCTTGCGCAAGCCGTTGGGACGATCATTCCAGGTCGGCGGAAAAAGCGACACCAAACCGAGCCAGATGGTTCCCGGTTGTTCCAGCGAGAGGGTGAATTTCGCACGGTCTGTTGGCGTGACGCTGCCCGTTTTAAGGGTCACTTCATAGCGATTCCAGTCGGCGGCAAGCTGCGAAATTTTGCCGGCGGCGTAAACGGTGCTGCCATCTTCACTG
Organism: Verrucomicrobiota bacterium; assembly: GCA_049514835.1. Lineage (GTDB taxonomy): Bacteria > Verrucomicrobiota > Verrucomicrobiia > Limisphaerales > Palsa-1400 > JBEKOF01. Next base: position 1,361 of record JBEKUQ010000572.1, read on the forward strand.
ACAATGGAAACGGCCATCGGCCCCAGTCCACTGGCCGCCGCCTTGACCCAGATGGCGGCGTGATAAGTCGTCTTGGGCTGAACGGGAATGCCCCAGTAGCCGTCGTTGGCCACACCCGCCGGGCGGCCTTTTGCCGCATTGAAAACGTCCAAACGCAAACTCGTGGTCAACTGGTCATTCAATGGATTGGCCGGATCGAGCGCGATATTTGCGCTGCTGTCATGCCCGCTGGCCACCGACCAATGGAGCGGCGAATTGGTGCTATCCAGGAAGGCACGGTTTTGGATCAGCTCGGCATAGAGTCCACCGTCGTAGCTGTGGTTGATTTCCTCGGTCATCAACCCGTAAAGCATCGGACTGACTTTGCCGGCCGGCCGGCCGGCGTCTATGGTAAACGCGGAAACAGTACTTGGATGAGATGCCAAAACAACCAAGCCGAACATTAATGTTGCTTGCCTTATCATATAGTCAATTTATGTGAGATTTTGCATGGCTGATGAAACCTCTGGCAATGACACTCAATTCCTGCAACAAAAAAAGGCCGGGAACAAGCCGTCCAACAATTCGGGCGACGACTTTGTTCCCGGCCCGGTCCGATTACTTCACATTGCCAGCCAAACGGACTCAAGGTTGCGGCGCAAGCTCAATGGCGTTGATTTCCGGGTTTTCGATGTTGGTGGTGAAAGTAATGGTGAATTTCCCGTTGGTAACTTCCACCGGGACGGTTTCGATGTAGGCGCGGTTGGAACCGCCGGCCTTGACAAAAACATCAAAATCCTTGAACTGGTGGCCCATGACGTTGAAGGAAAAAACGCGCTGGCCAGGCCCGGTGATGCCTTCGAAGGTTTCGGCGAAGTGAAGTTTGGCCACGTATTTGCCGTTGGGAACACTACAGGAGAAGGAGTCCATCGAATAATGTTCCGTCAGATAAAGTCCGGCGTCTTTTGTGTTCGCAATGACCGTGCCAGCGTCGCGATCAATCGTTTGGCCGCCTTCAAATCCCTGCTCGGCCAGCCAGACGTTGCCGCTGGAATCGGTGAACGGGGTGGACTGGCCGGCCTTAATGCGAACAACTCCCTTGAGTGCCGGCGTGGCGGGCGCGGTGGAGGTTGTTGGGGGAGGCGCTGGCGTGGTCGTCGCGGGTCGGGCGGGTTGCGCAGGTTGCGCGGGTTGCGCGGGTTGGGCGGTTTGCACTGTGGGCTTTGGGGAACCCTCATCTTTGGTCTGACAGCCGGCCAAGAAAGTCAAAATGCAGGCTGTTGCACACACAGGGATAGTTCGAATAATGATGTTTCGCATAGTATTTTGTTGTTGTTACTGTTTTCCCGTCTCACCGGGCGGTGATGGTCATGGGTAATTTCAGCCGGATGTCGTCGGAGGCCGCTCCGATGAGGAATTCATAGTCACCCGGCTCAACCACATATTGCTTGTTCTGGGTGTCCCAGTAGCGCAGGCGCGCGGCGGGGACTTCAACCGTGACGCGGCTTGATTCGCCGTGTTTGAGCG
>JBEKUQ010000573.1:0-2864 GCA_049514835.1 Verrucomicrobiota bacterium
GTGTTTTTCGGAAAGCCGGCCAATTCGACTGGTTCCCACACTCCCGCGCACGAAAGTCCCGCGGTGATGACGATTCCTCTTGTCATCCTGGCCGCTTTCGCCGTGCTGGCGGGATTTTTGGGAACGCCGGCCTGGCCCTGGTTCGCCTCTTATTTGAACGGAGAAGCAGTCCGGTTCACGCCCGCGGCCCTGTGGGCCGGCCCGCAACTTCGTCTGATGCTGCTCTCCACCCTCGTCGTTGGCGCCGCCTTCTTCGTGGGCTGGCGAATCTATGCCAAGGTGGCCGCGCCAAGCAGCCGGGAGACGGATCCGCTGGAGAAAACTCTGCCGGCGGTCTTTCGATTGCTTCAAAATAAATTTTACATGGATGAAATTTATGCCGCGACGGTGATCCGGCTGAACACGGCGTTTTCGATTTGCGCCGATTGGCTGGATCGCGTGATCTGGGCGGGCGCGGTCAACGCGGTGTCGGGGTTGACGGTGCTGTGCGCGCTGTTCAATCGCGCCATGGACGAATTGGGGATCAACGGCGGTTTCGATTTCGGCTGCGAAGGATTGCGCGGCGCGGGAGGATTCCTGTCGTGGGCGCAAAATGGGCGCGTCCAGCGTTATTTGCGAATTGTGGGCCTGGCCTTCAGCCTGCTGGTGCTGGCCTTGATCTGGGGGATCGCATGAACACGCTTCCGCTGCTGACCATTCTGACGTTGATCCCGCTCCTCGGCGGGGGGGCGGTCCTGCTTGCGCCCGGGCAAACCCAACGCGCGCGCCGCGTGGCCCTGGCGTTCAGCTTGCTCGCGCTGGGGGTGGCGGCGCTGTTGTGGGCGGCGTTTGACACCAGCCAGGCGGGCTATCAATTTGCCGAGCGCGTGGCGTGGGTGGCGCCGATGGGGATTGATTACCGTCTGGGCATAGATGGATTGGGGCTGCTGATGGTGGGCCTGTCGGCGCTGATCGTGCCATTTGCCATGCTGGCCTCGTGGAAAATTGAGCAGAACGCGCGGCTCTATTTTGCGCTGATCCTGTTTTTGGAAGCGGGCTTGATCGGCACGTTCACCGCGCTGAACTTTTTCCATTGGTTCATTTATTGGGAACTGGGCCTGATTCCGGCGTACTTTCTGATCAAAATGTGGGGCGGCCCCCGGCGCACGCGGGCGGCGAACCAATTCTTCATTTACACGCTGGCCGGGAGCGTGGCGATGCTGCTGGCCTTCCTGGCCATTTACGCCGCGACGGGACTATTTGACTTCGACCAACTGGCGGCGCTGGCGCGGAACGGCGGGCTGGACAACGCGCTGTTCGACAAGTTGCACGGCTCGTTCTTCACCTCCAAAGAAACGCTGGCGACCGTGATCTTCCTCGGCGTGTTCCTTGGGTTCGCGGTCAAAGCGCCGCTCATGCCTTTCCATACCTGGCTGCCGTCGGCTTACGCCGAAGCGCCCACCGGCACGTCCATGTTGCTGACCGGGGCGATGTCGAAAATGGGGGTTTATGGGTTTTTGCGCATATTGTTGCCGCTGTTTCCGGCGCAGATGCGCGCGATGCAAACGCCGCTGCTCTGTCTGGCGGTGGTGACGATAGTCTTTTCCGCGGCGGCGGCGCTGGCCCAGCGGGATTTGAAACGGATGGTGGCTTATTCCTCGATCAACCACGTTGGTTACTGTCTGCTGGGAATCTTTGCCGTGGTGCAACTGACCGGCGATGCGGCGGATTCGGCGGACGACAAAGCCGCCGCCCTCAACGGGGTGATGCTACAGATGTTCAACCACGGTCTGACGGCCTCGGCCCTGTTTTATTGTGTCGGCCTGATCGAGCAGCGGAGCGGGGGCTTGCGCGGGCTGGACGATTTTGGCGGGCTGCGCAAGGCGGCGCCGGTTTTTTGCGGATTGATGGGCATCGCCCTGTTCGCGTCGCTCGGTTTGCCCGGCTTGAATGGATTTGTGAGCGAATTCCTGATTTTCAAGGGCGTCCTGCCGCTGGCGGGTTGGGCGGCGGCGGTCTCGACGCTGGGTCTGCTGATCACGGCGATATTTCTCCTGGCCGTTTTGCAGCGGGTGTTCAGCGGGCCGTTGCGGGAGCGCTGGGCAGGCTGGAAGGACCTGACGACCGGGGAGCGGTTGACGCTGGCGCCGATGATCGCGCTGATTTTTGTCTTGGGGATTTGTCCGCAAATTCTCATCCGCGTGGCCAATCCGGCCGCGCTGGCCATGTTGAAACTTTTTTGAACCATGCTGGCCTGGACCATTTATATTTCATTTCTTGGGGCGGCGGGACTGGTCCTGCTGCCGGCGGGGAGCCGGCGCGCGGCGCGGATGGTGGCGCTGCTCACGGCGCTGGCGGGATTGGCGCTGGCTTTGGTTGGCACGGCGCAATACGAACAGCGCGCCACGTCTGACACTCTCCTGGAGCTGGTCAAGATTCCGTGGATTGCGGCCTTGGGCATCAGTTTTCACCTGGCGGCGGATGGCGTCAGTGTGACGCTGGTATTGCTGACCGGAATAGCGGCGGTGGCGGGCGTGTTGTTTTCGTGGAACGTGGAGCGGCGCACGCGGGAGTTTTTTGCGTTTTATCTGGCGCTGATTGGCGGGGTTTATGGAGTGTTTCTGAGCTTTGATCTTTTTCTGCTGTTCGTCTTTTACGAAATCGCCATCATTCCGAAATACTTTCTCATAGCCGTGTGGGGATCCACCCGCCGGGAATACGGGGCGATGAAGCTGGCGCTTTATTCGTTCGCGGGCAGCGCGATGGTGATGATCGGTTTGATCGCCGCCTACGTTGTCTCCGGGGCGCAATCGTTTGATTTGCTCGATCTGGCAAAACAGAATTTTCCCGTGGCGTTTCAACACTGGGCATTCCTGTTGGTATTT
>JBEKUQ010000574.1:0-2859 GCA_049514835.1 Verrucomicrobiota bacterium
GTATCGTGTGCAAGTCCATATATTAGATGATGAGAAAGCGGCTTGGCGCGTCCAAGAATGCCGGCCCCCGCCCAGGCTGTCAAGATTCCAAACGTGGCAAATGAACAAGCGTGCAGGACAAGATTCATTATTTCCCAAGGTGGGGACGGCGCGCTGCGCCGTCCGCGGGCGTCGCAGCGCGACGCCCCTACCTTTGAAGAATTTTGTCTTGCGCCCATGGTCACGCGGTTTCGCAGAGATTGCTTTACTTGGAATCTGGCGAAGGGTAAGTCTGCCAAAGGCATCATCCAACCGACTGACAACAAGTTATGACGAACCGACGTTTCAGCATCCTGGCCGGCGCGATTTTCCTCGCGGTGACGGGCCTTTCTCACGGCCAAACCTCCGAGGTCGGGATTTTCACCGGGCATGGAGAGGTGGGGAAACCGGCCAAGCCGGGTTCAGTGCAATTGGACGCCGCGCGCGGCGCTTATGTCGTGACGGGCGGCGGCGCGAACATGTGGTCCACCAACGATGCCTTCTATTATGTGTGGAAGGAGGCCTCGGGCGACGTGGCTCTCGCGGCCGACATCCGCTGGCCCAGCACCAACGGCCATCCCAATGCCCACCGCAAAGCGTGCCTGATCATCCGCCAGTCGCTGGAGGCGGATTCTCCTTACGTGGACGCGGCGCTGCATGGCAACGGAATGACTTCGCTGCAATCCCGGGAAAGCAAAGGCGGCGTCACCTCGGAGATTGAAGCCAATTTCGGCATCACCTCCGCCCCGGCGCGGATTCAAATCGAGAAGCGCGGCAACTATGCCATCATGTCGGTGGCGGCGGAGGGCAAACCGTTGCAGCCGGCCGGCGGTTCCTTCCGCCTCGAATTCAAGGAGCCGTTTTACATCGGCCTCGCCGTCTGCGCCCACAGCGACGCCGTGACGGAAACGGCGGAATTTACCAAGGTGGAATTGAAGGCGCCGCCCGCTGCCGCTTCCTCGGCGATGGGAGTGCGCAGCGCGATTGAGGTGGTGCCCGTGCCGCCGTCGGACCGAAGGGTGGCGTATTTCACGGCGGAGCACATCGAAGCGCCCAACTGGTCGCCGGACGGCAAATCCTTCGTCTTCAACAAAAACAACCGGCTTTACAAAATGGCGACCAACGGCGAACCGATGCAGGTGGACACGGGGACGTTGAATCGCATCAACAATGACCACGGCATTTCGCCCGATGGGACGATGCTGGCCATCAGCGACCAGACGCGGCCGGGCGGGTCGCGCATTTACGTGCTGCCGATCGGCGGGGGATCGCCGCGGCTGCTCACCTCCAACGCGCCGTCCTATTTTCACGGCTGGTCGCCGGATGGCAAGACGCTGGCGTTTTGCGGCCAGCGCCGTTTCGACTTGGAGGGCCGTAGTGTTGACAATTTTGACATTTACACCATTTCCGTCGGAGGCGGCCAGGAAAAGCGCCTGACGACCGATCCGGGGAAGGACGACGGCCCGGATTTTTCCCCCGACGGCAACTACATTTACTTCAACTCCGATCGCACCGGCCACATGCAGGTCTGGCGGATGAACGCCGACGGCTCTAATCAGGAACAAATCACGCACGACGAAACCGGGGACGTCTTCCCTCATCCCTCGCCCGACGGGCGCTGGATCGTCTTCCTGAGCTATCCGCCCGGCGCGCAGGATCATCCGGCCAACAAGGATGTCATCCTGCGCCTCATGCCCGCCGCCGGCGGCGCCATCCGGGATCTGGGCAAAATCTTTGGCGGCCAGGGCACGATCAATGTTTCCTCCTGGGCGCCCAACAGCCGCGCGGTGGCTTATGTGAGTTACCTTCCATTTTAGGCCCCGGAGCCATTAACCTCATTTATAAACATCTCCGCGCGGACCAACGTGAGCGACGACAATAGTATCGGCGGGCCGGTCATGAAAATAAATCACACGCATATCTCCGTGGCGCATCCGATAAAAGCCCGCCCACTCCCCGGCCATGGGTTTGACCCCTGGCATTGCGTCTGGGTTCTGGGCAAGTTGCTCCAATTTGGCTTTTAATTGCGTTTTGATTCGCGCATCCATGCGTTCAAAATAACGTGCCGCGCGGCGGTGAACGATGAGTTTGGGCATCGTTAGAGTTTTGAGAGCGGTACAAAAGCCTCCGACTTTCCCTGACGCAGATCGCGGCGCGTGGCGCGCAAATCGTTCTTCGCTTGTTCGTCAAGGTCGTAGCCAAGGGCCTCGGCGATTTCGCAAAATTGCTTCCACGGAATGATGGCTTCCTTGGGCGCGCCGTGCTCATCCACGACGATCTTCTTTTGAATTCTGATCATGGTTTCATTCTAACATTTTCAGAAGGAACAGCCAGCGAAAATCACCGTTGCGAAGAGTCCATCTTTAGAGCATATTCTTGAGTCATGAGCACGGTTGAGTCCATCAGGCAAGCCATCCAGATGCTTTCGGTTGAAGAACGCGCTGAAATCACCGCCGAACTGTGCGGTTGGACCGATGACGATTGGGACCGCCAAATGAAAGCCGACGGTGCCGCAGGCAAATTCGCGCCCCTCAACCGCGAGGCCGACGCCGCCCAGGCTGGCGGCAAAACGCGGCGGCTCGATGACATTCTCCACGAGCCGTGACTATCTCCAGCCGCGGCACGCCCGAATTCTGGCGGCTCTATCGCGCTTTGCCGGCTGAGGCAAGACTGTTGGCGCGGAAGAACTGTAAACTATGGACAGCGAATGCTTTCCACCCCTCGCTGCACTTCAAACCTATCCATAAACCCAACTGCTCAGCGCGGGTCGGTGACCGCCATCGCGCCGTGGGCAAGTTCACCGCCGGTTCCTTCCTCTGGGAATGGATTGGAACTCATGAG
>JBEKUQ010000575.1:0-2855 GCA_049514835.1 Verrucomicrobiota bacterium
TTTTAAGAGTTTCCACAGGATTGGAATAACATTTGCATGACTCTAATTCCCTTTGGCCAGCCGTTGGTACAGGTCCTTATCGAATTCCTCCAAACCCGTGATGCCGTGCAGGTGGTTGACGGAAATCCACGGCAGCCAGGTACGGTGGGCCCCAATACCTCTGACGTTCGGCCCCATCCGCCAGTGTTCCTGCTGCCAGCCGGGGCCCTTCAGGTCGTACGTGCGTCCCGGCAGCGCCAGCATGGCCTTGGTGCCGTGCAGGAGCACGCGAGCCACATCCAGGTAGTGCTCGTCTTTGGTGTAATTATACAACTTGGCGTAGGACGGCACGGCCCAATCCAGGTACTGGTCCACGTGGCCGGCCACGTTCGATCCAATCCCGTTGACGCCCACGGTCGGCACGCCGGGCTTCCAGCCCAGCTCGGAATAATTGGCGCCCAGCGGCATGGGCACATTCCAGATCCAGATCCAGCTCTCGGCGTAACTGCCGGCCGTCTCGGCGCGCTCCAGCCACTTGGCTTCCTTGGTGTTTTCGTATAGAGCCAGGAAGGCCTCCAAAGACAACATCCCGGACTCTTTGTCGGCGACTTCACCGCCGGTTGCGCCGAGGAACACGCACTTGCTGCCAAAGTTCGACCAGATGTAGTCCGCGGCTCGAATCGCCGAGCTGAGATATTTCTTGTCACCCGTCTCCTCGGTCATCCTCACGAGCAAGGGCACGGGGGTGTAGGTGGTGACGCCCGAGGTCCCTTTCACCTCTCCCGTCCCACCCTGCCAGCTCCCGGGGAAGGACCCGTCTTCCCGCTGCTGCGTCAGCAGCCAGTCGGCGTAGGACTTGACCCAGTTGAACCACTCCGGGTGCGGGCGTCCCAGCGAGCGCTCGCGGCGGATCAAATCCACCATGGTGCGCATGTCTTCCGCCGTCGCACGGAGAGAGAACGCGGGTGCGCCGCGGACAGCGCTGGCCTTGCCGGTCCGTATGTCGAACCCTTCCGCGGCGGGAGCGGGCGACATCGGCACTATGCGAATGAGACTTTCAATGATCGTCAGGCCGAGTTTCCTCATCCTTTGACCTCGCGGGCCCGGATCACGGCCGCTTTCCTGCAGCAACTGGTCCGCAACCTCGACGTTCTTGCCGCAGAAACCCATCATGATCTTTGGCCACAGTTCCAGTTCGGCTGCCTGGGGGTCCATGTCGATCCCCACGGTCTTGGCCCAATCCGCCAACTCCTGGTTCTGCTGGGGCGACGCGCCGCCGCCCAACGGCGCATTCGTCGCGCCGGGGGCTTGCCCGCCCCGACGAGACATTGACATGACAGCCGGGCGGAACGAGCCAGGCTTCCCGGAGACCGCATCAATGACGAAGGGAACGCCGGCCCGCTCCTCTACGGTGAGGACGCGGTCCGCCAAGTGATCGGTCAGCGTGCGGCGCACAACCTCCACGTCCACGGGCGTGATTTTGGGATGGAGGCTCTGCCACGCCCATCGCCAGGCCTCCCGTTCCATGTCGCGGAAGGACTCGCTCTTCCCGAAGCGGAAACCCACTTGGTAGCTCTGCGAGAACCCCGCCTTCACCGGATGATATCGGCGTCGCACCACCGGAGCTGCCGTTGCCCCTCCTCTCATTCCAAACCCGCCCCCGAATTCGGTGGTCGTTCCCGGCAACCAGAAGCCCAGCTCAATGCCGCCCTCGGAAACTTCGCGCGCGCCCAGGGCGCCGAACTGAATGCGCTCGTCCACGATCGGCGTGGCCGCCGGCGCCGTGGTCTCCGCCTGGGTGGTGTCGCCGCTCGGCGCTGGGTCTAGCACCGCCGCCCAGTTCCCGTCCCGGAACGAAACTCCAAACAGCGGCGCGGACAGATAGTCCTCGCGGATGGAAAAGCGCTTGGCGCGGTATGGCAAATCACCGCCGGGCGAGCCGGCGCCAGCGTGCGGATCCCCGTAAAGCAGGCCCGGAATGAGACAATTTACGTCCTCCCACTTGACCGTGGGCGCGGTCGAGAGCCGGATCGCCGAGTAGAATCCGGCGTTGTCCTCCGCGCCGGTCACGCTCACTTTCCGGCTCAGCGACAACACGGCGCCGGAGACCTTCCACCGGTCCTCGACGGCAAACGCCCCCTGGCCCTCGCCCGCCACCTTCGCCGTCGCCACAATCGTCTCAGCTTCCTTTTTCACAGACTGGTAACCGGCGGCAAGCTGACGCACGTTCTCCCCGCCTGCGAAGACTTCTATCTGCGCCGGCTTCTCTTGCGTCATGCGCGGAGCGGTGCCGCCGGAGACTTCGATGCCCCAATCTCCGGCGTCGGCACGGACAAACGTGACAGCGGCGCCATTTGCGAGCCTCCCCAATACGACGCGGTTGGCATCAACTGTCCCCGCCTGCTGTGCCAGTGCCAAAGGCGCGATCGCTAGCCACAGGAGCGCGCCGAACGATGCGTGTTTGCTCATATTGAGAATTCCTCGAAGGTTGGTTGGGATAGAATCTGCTCTTGGGCTTCCGCCGGTTCCGGCGAAACGTTCTTGTGTTCAGGCGAGTTTCAGGCCGCCGCCGATGGCTTGCAAGCCTATTACGGCCGTTTTGCCGGCGTAGGGCGCACGACAAGATAATTCGTCTTCCGCAACTCGCCTCGTCAGCCGTAACTGTGCGGCCATATACGGCTGAGGCTCCTTCTCTCTCTCCCGGCTCTCTCCTGAAGGCACGAACCTGGGCAGGAGGAAAACATTAGGATGAGGCGAGCGCAAAGCCGAGCCAGTGGAAAAGCTCGACCTCACCCCGGCCCTCTCCTCCAGGAGAGGGAGAATCGTCCGCCGTCTCACGGAACACCCGCGACGGCATTGGCCGGACGACCAGCCGT
>JBEKUQ010000576.1:0-2850 GCA_049514835.1 Verrucomicrobiota bacterium
CCTGCACACTCCGGAGCGAAACCCAATGAGCAGCGCCTTGGACAGTCTGAATTTGCGCCCGCAGGAAAAGCGGATCCTGGTCGTCATCGCCGTGGTGGTCTTCGTGGTCCTGAATCTGGTCTTGGTCGTGCCGCGTTTTAAGGACTACGGAAAAATCCAGGAACAATTGAAAGCCGCTCGCCTCAACATCGATAAATTCAACAAGTTCATCTACAGCGACACCAATGCGGGCGGCCTGAAAGATCAACTGATCAAACTGTCAAAGCAGCCTGGAGGCGAGGTTTCGTCCAAGGAAATCCAATTGGAGTCCACCGTCACGACCGAGGCCAGGGCCAACGGCATTTTTGTCCAGACCGCCCAGAACGTTGCCCCGCAGTTTATTGGCTCGTCCGGCCAGTCGGATAAATTCTTCGCGCGCCAATCCGTCAGAATCAACGTGCAGGCGACGGAGGACGCCCTGGTGAAGTTCCTTTACGATATCGGCAATGATCCGGCCATGATTCGGGTTTGGGAGCTGCAGTTGAATCCAGTGGACAAAGACAGGTTCAAACTCACCGGCTTCATCACTTTGACCGCCGACTACCAAAAAGCAGTCGTGTCCAACACCGCCCCGGTCAAGCCGGCCGGCCTGGTCAAGCCGGCCGGCCCGGCTCCAAAGTCCGCTCCGGCGAAGACCACGGCCCCAACTGCAACGCCCACTCCCGCGAAAACAACGGCTCCAACTTCCGCGCCGGCCGCCCAAAAAGCCGGCCAGCGCGCCGCATCCACCGATGCCAACGCGGCGGCGGCCAAAAAGCCATCGGCGCCACCGCCCGCGCCCCCCGCCTTCCCGCCCGCGCCCAGCCGATCGGCCGCGCCGCCTGCGCAGGACCGATCCGGCGGGCCGCCTGTGCCGCCACGAACGCCACGCACGCCGGTCGAGAAGAAGACCAATGACTGATGCCAACCCGCGCCCATGCCAATGAACCCATGAAAACATTATGAAGCTCAAGAACGTTTTCTCATTGTCCTTGCTCATGGCCCTGCCGCTGGCGGCCGCCGCGCAGACCAATGCCCCTTTTCCGGTTCCGCCGCAGGCCGGGACGCCCATCCAGCCCAGAACCAACAGACCGCCTTTGTCCACGAACATCCCCAGCCCGGACGCGGCCCCGACGCCGGCGGCGAATGCCGCGACAACTGCAGCCCAACCGGCGCCGCCTCCGCCCATCCCCGCTCCCCGTGCTCCGGTTGCTCCGGCCGCACCTGCCACTCCGCCCGAACCGGCGGATATCAAGTACAATTTCACCATGCCCTTCGATGAGGTGTTGGACACCATCTACGCGCCTCTGATTGGGCGCACCCCGCTGCGCGGCGGAGGCAGCATGGCCGTGGACAAGGGCACGCTGTTGACGCTCAAGACCCAGACCGACCTGACCCGATCCGAGGCGATCATGGCGCTGGAAACCATCATGGGCATGAACGGAATTACGGTCGTGCCCATCGGCGACAAGTTTTTCAAGGTGGTGACCGAGGCCCAGGCGCCGATGGCGGCGGGCCTGGCTTACACCAACAAGGCCGACAGGTTGCCCGACTTTGGCAAGTTCATCACCGAGATCGTGCAATTGAAGTACGCCGATCCCGACCAGGTGGTGCGGGCGCTGAGCCTGTTCGCCCGATCGCCCAGCAGCGTCATTTTCATACCGAGCACGGCGAGCCTGATCATGCGCGACTACACGGAAAACGTGAAGCGCATGCTGGAAATGGTCGAGAAACTGGACGTGGAATCCCCGCTGACCGTCAAATCGAAAGTCATCCCGATCCGCTACGCGCTGGCCACGGACATCTCTTCGGCCCTGGGCCAGTTGGGCGCCTCCGCCTCCGGTTCGGTCGGCCACCAATCTTCCGGGGCATCTTTTCCGCACAGCACCACCGGCCCCAGCACCCCTGGAATGGGCGGCAACCAGCCGGGGATGGGCGCCTTCGGCGGCCAGGCTTCGCAGACCGGCCTGAGCGGCGGGGCCGCCGGACGGGCGAGTAATTTTGCCAACCGGCTGGGCGCCATCGCGGGCGGCGCCCCCGGCGGCGCCGCGGGTGGTGGTTCCATCTTCGGCGGCCCGACCAAGATCATCGCCGATGAACGGAGCAATTCGCTCCTCGTCTTCGCCAATGAAGATGACATGAAAATGATCAGCAATGTCATTGATGAACTGGATGTCATTCTGCCCCAGGTCCTCATTGAGGCGATCATCCTGGAAGTCAACCTGACTGACAACAAGAACTTCGGCGTCAGCTTTCTCCAGAACCAGTCCACCCGCGGCCAGTTCACCGGGGCGGGCGGCAACAACGTGTTGACCTCGGGCGCCAGCTCATTTTTGAGCGGCGCGGGCTCGGGCTCCGGCACCAATGGAGGCGGGGGGATTTCCGGCGTGGGCAGTTCCATCCTGTCCAGCCTGCCCGGCGGATTCAGCTATTACGCCAAATACGGCAGCGACTTGAATGCCGTCCTGGAAGCGGCCGCTTCCGACAGCCGGGTCAGCGTCCTCTCCCGGCCGCAGATTCAAACTTCGCACGCGGTGGAGGCGGAAATATTCATCGGCAACACGGTGCCTTACGTGACCGGCACGTTGAACTACGGCTATTCGAGCGGCCCCAGCGTGAACTACGAGCAAATGGAGGTGGGCATCCGCATGCGCGTTTTGCCGCTGGTCAACAAGGATGGTTTGGTGACGATGGACATTGACCAGGAGATCGAACAGTTGGGGCCGTCGGTGGCCATTCCCGGCGCGGGCAACGTTCCCACCACGACCAAACGGGACGCCGGCGCCAAGGTCGAGGTCATGAGCGGCGACACGGTCATCCTGGGCGGCTTCA
>JBEKUQ010000577.1:0-2846 GCA_049514835.1 Verrucomicrobiota bacterium
CGACTTCATTTCCGCACAGGGCAACGCCCCGATGCCGGTATTATTCGTCACGGTGGGTGATAAAGATTTTGGTGACGGCAGAGAAGGCTATAATCTGGCCAATCCTCCGGCGGACAATCAGGTGTTGGAGCGGGTTGAGAAATGGTGGCAATTGTCGGGCTTCCTTTCCGACTGGATAAAAACACCGGGCGAAGGCCCAGGCATTCTCATCGGGATCAACGGCAGCCCCGGTCGGCAAATCGTGATTGCTTCAATATTGATTGACCGCGCTGCGTGGAAGAACAGCGAGGACTGTCCTGATGGAGGAGGAAAAATTCGCGTGCCAACAATCGCCGCGCCAAAGTTAGACGCTTTTGGTCTGCGTGCGCGCCGAGTTGATAAAGCGGCGGGTTTGGCCTTTGAAGGCATTCCGGCAGGCTTTTTCATCGTCCTGAAAACTGATGGCACATTGATCGGCGGGAGGCGCCCCCGAAACTAACCGCCTACTCTCCAGCCCGGCCAAAGACTGCCAGCGCCGCGAAAAAGGCCGACCATTAGGCCAGGAAGAAAAGGAGGCCCTTTTGTCAAGAAATATTCCGGGACCAATTCAATCGCCTGAACCCACCCGCCCTTGGCCGGACCTACCCCCCCGCCCCCCCCATTGCGGCGGCGGTCGCCCTATCCCGTCGAACGTGAGGACTCCGGTTTGGACTGCACCTTGGCTGGCAGCTTCGGGACGCCGCCAAGACGCTCCTCAAGACTTTGGTGGGCCTTTTTGGTCGTCTGCACATCATTTGGGCCGACGGCGGTTACCTCGGCTCGTTGGTTCAGCGGGTCAATGAGTTGCGCCCCTTTGGCAAACTGCACTTGGAAATCGTCCGCCGGTGCGACCGGTCCCTTGGCTTCAAGGTTTTGCCCAAGCGATGGATCATTGAGCGAACTTTTGGCTGGCTGACCAAATCGCGGCGGCTTGGCCGGGATTATGGAGTTCGCTTGGATCATAGCGAGGCGATGATACGAATATGTCTGATTCGTTTGATGGTCAGGAGGCTCGCGTCCATAAAAACCACTTTGTCCGACTGCGCCGCGCTGACAAGTCACCCGAAACCTGATAAGTGGCCAAGCAGTGGCCAAGCAAAAATATTTCAAGTTATTTTCAATCCGCCAAAAGTGGTACAATATGCTTATTTGCAAATACTTATGAATGGCGCATCCGGCAGGACTTGAACCTGCAACCTTCTGATCCGAAGTCAGAAGCTCTATCCAATTGAGCTACGGATGCGTCGAGGAAGGGCTGTGCTTGAACCGCGGCAACGGTTTCACGGCGCACTTCACCCCGCAACGTTAAACCGGAGAGGGTGTGCAGGTCAACTTCTGCCGGGGATTCGATGGGCCAAAAGGTCATGGGTTGACCGGGGATGCGCAGAGGGACGCGGAGATTGTCTTGCTGACAATTCGTTTTGCCCGGTGCATGGTAGGGGCCGGCAAGAACGCGGCTAGAACAAGCGAAACCGGGAGGCCGCGTCTTTGGTTTTGGAAAGCAGGCGCGGCTCTTGGCCCGAAAGATGGCATGCAACTCAGCGAATATAGTTTGTTAGCGCTCAGCTCGCTCTTCGTGATTCTGGATCCGATCGCGGTGGTGCCGGCGTTTATCGCCATGACGCCGCAGGACACGCCGGCGGTCAAACTGCGCATGGCGCGGCTGGCTTGCTGCGTGGCGGCGGGGGTGCTCATGCTTTTTGCGGCGGCGGGGCCGCTGATTTTCAAGGTGATGGGCATCACTTTGCCGGCGTTTCAAATGGCGGGGAGCATCCTGCTGTTGCGCATCGCGCTGGACATGTTGTACGCGAAACGCTCGGCCGCCAAGGAAACAGAGGAGGAGGTGGCGGCCGGAGCAGCGAAGGACGACATCGCGATCACGCCGCTGGGGGTGCCGATGCTGGCCGGGCCGGGGTCCATTTCCACGGCGTTGATCCTGCTCAATCAGGCGACGGGGGTTTCCCAGGTGTTGGTGCTGTTTGCTTCGATTGCGGTGGTTTGTTTTTGCAGCTACTGGGTTCTTTGGCTGGCGGTGCGGGGAGCGCACTACCTGAACCCGCTGGCGCTCAAGTTGGTCGCCCGCTTGTTCGGGTTGTTGCTGGCGGCGGTGGCGGTGCAATTCATCACCAACGCCGTGGTGGAGCAGTTTCCCATGATCAAGAAGTGACGTCTTGGGGAATGCAGGCTATCCGCCGCGCGTGATTTTCGGGTGCAGCAGGCCGACGAAGGGGAGGTTGCGGTATTTCTCGCCGTAATCCAATCCGTAGCCGACGACAAATTCATCGGGGATGGTGAAGCCAACATAGTCGGCGGCGAGGTTCTCCAGGCGGCGGGCCGGTTTGTCGAGGAGGACGCAGATTTTGACGCGGCGGGGTTGGAGGGCGCGCAATTTGGCCAGCACGCGCGCCAGGGTCCGGCCAGTGTCAAGTATATCGTCAACCAGCAGCACGTCCCGGCCCCGCACGTCCAGACGCAGTTCCTTGGTTATAATGAGGCCCCCGGGACCGGCCCCGTCGCGGTAACTGGACACGCCGATGAAGTCCAGCCGCAGAGGCAGCGACAGGCGGCGCAGCAAATCCGCCAGGAACACGACCGTGCCGTTGAGGAGGGCGACGATGACCAGGTCGCGCCCGGAGAAATCACTTTCAATTTGGCGGGCGAGGGAGTGGACGCGCCGGGCCAGACGGACGCGCGAAATCAACACGGAACGAATGTCGCGGCGCCACGCTTGGGGCGGTCGTTGCGAATGGGCGGCTTTTTTCAAATGCGTCTTTAACCTCGGACGTTGAGTTTAAGTTCAAAATGGCAGGATGAAAGCGGAAAGTTGA
>JBEKUQ010000578.1:0-2846 GCA_049514835.1 Verrucomicrobiota bacterium
CCATGCAGGGCGTTTCTTCAGGTTTCTCTGCGCCTCTCTGCGCGAGACGTTCCCTCGGCACGGTTTTTGGTTGCGGCCGGCTGCGCTGTAAATGCTGTCCAAATCCGCCTCCTCCGGCAGCTAAAACGATGTTTTCCCCAAACTATTTTCGTTTTTTCAAATCCCTCTTTTTGGGAGAAAACGCGGTCGGACCGAGTATTTACAAGGGTTTTTTTGCCCTCCAAACATCCCCTTTTCGACCCTCATTTTGTACCCACCGTGCGGATGCCCCTTTTTCCAGCCCATGCTACAATCGCCCCATGAATGCTCAAATAGCATCCAACGGCCGCCTCCGCAGCCTTGTAGCGGCGGTCTATGACCGCCGCATTTCCCCAAGTGTAGCGTCGGCCCTGCGGGCCGACCAAGAAGCGTTCGGCCAGCGGCCGAACCCGTCCTCCCGTCCCCCCGTAACTCACCCGAAAACCTCCGCCGACCCACTCCCCCATTCTGCATTCTGCATTCTGCATTCTGCATTTCCCCAAAGATTCCCACTTCAGTTCCACTTAATTCCACTTAATCCCACTTAGTTGCACCTAGTTGCACTTCCAGAGGGGGGAGGGGGGGCCCAAAATCCTTGTTTCAAAATTCATAATTCATAATTCATAATTCAGAATCTCGCCTCCCCGCGAATTAAAATGCCCCGTTCCGACACATTTCCCCCGCCCGCAACGCCGCATGGACATTCCGCCGCCGCCGCGCTAATTTACCGCATGGGTTCTTCCCTCCAAGAATCGGCCAGGGCGCCGGAGCCTTCGCGCGGGGTCAAACACTACACCGGCCGCGTCGTCTATCTCTACGCCTACGACGGCGCCTACGAGATGAAACGCCTCCCTGTCCATGAACTCCTCGGCCAGCCCATGGCCCAGTTCTCCGTGGACGCCAGCAAGCGCAGTCCGCGCCACCTGTTTTTCTTCCGCCCCCAGATGGTCCGCCTGCCCCCCATGGAGCGCATCGGCCCCCGCGGGCCGGTCCGGGTCGAGCGCACCGTCAAATTGCTCCCCGTCGGCGCCTTGAGCGTCACCGTTTCCGTCCCCTTCGTCGTCAACTCCATCGAGGACCTGGTGGTTTACCACGACCTGGAATTTTCCAACGGCTCCCTCCAGCAGGAGGTCCGCCAACTGGCCGACGAAGCCCGCCAGGAACTCGCCCGTTATTTCATCAAGCCCGCCCCGCAACTGGCCGACGAGGAGGCCTACACCGTTTTTTGTATTGACTCTCCCCTCGCCGCCGAGGACGGCCATCCCCTGGGCGCCGAAGACTGGCTCGCCCAGCACCGCCGCGAGGTCGCCGCCCTCCTCACCCAGGAATCCGACATCCGCCAGCTTTCCCGCCAGGAAGCCAAGGAATCCACCGACCGCTACCTCAGCTACTACCAAAACGACCTCGCCGTCCTCGACTGGGACGCCGCCCTCGCCGTGCAGGAGCCCAATCAACTCGACGAACTCCTTTACATCCTCGAACTGGCCAACCTGCAACTGGCCGAGTTGGAGGCCTACGACCGTCTGCTTGACATCGCCCTGGAGCGTTCCTATCGCGACCTCGCCCGCCCGGCCCGCCGCGCCCGCGGCGAGGTCTTCCAGCAACTCCGCGAAATCCGCATTGATCTCGCCCGCTTCAGCGACGAGCTTTCCAACATCACCAAGTTCTTCGGCGACTGGCATCTGGCCCGCATTTACCAGAACATCTCCGCCCGCTTCCATCTGGCCGACTGGCACCGCACGATTGACGAAAAACTCAAGACCCTCGACGACCTCTACCAGCTCCTCAACCAGGACCGCATCAATAACTGGATGCTCAGCCTGGAAGTCACCATCGTGGCTCTGTTCGTCCTCGATCTCATCCTCCTGGTCATGGGCTTCAACCGAAGATGAGGAAGGTATCGCCCATCGCCGTCCGGTCCCGTAGGGCAGGCCTCCGTCCTGCCGGTTCCCGCGGCTTCCAGCCGCGCCCGAACCTCCAAAATCCTGGGATGCGCCCCCGGCAATTTTTTGTCAACGAGACCGTTGACAAATTCGGCCCAAACCGTTAAATTACCGCGAAATTAAGGTTTTACATCCATGTTACTACGAATTTGCCTGATTATTGCCATTCTTGGCGGCGGCGGCGTTGTCGCCGTGAACTTTGTCATGGTCAAAAAAGCCCTCGAAACCACCGTCACGCAGCGAGACACCGAGAAGAAAGACAAGGAGACGGCGCAAAACGACCTTAAGAACACCAGAGGCAAGCTCACCACCACCAGCAACAACCTGGTTTCAACCACCGCAAAGCTCACCCAGACCCAGGGCCAGTTGAACACCGCCAACGGCAAAGTCGCCGAACTCGAAACACAAAACAAAGACTTGACCACCAAGTTTAACGACGCCGCCAGCAAACGCGATCAATTCCAAGCCGAACTGGCCAAGTTCGAGCAATTGAACGTCACCCCGGCCGAGGTCATCCAGCTCCGGGCCGACTTGAAGAAAATCACCGCCGCCCTCGCCGGCGTCAACACCGAGAACAAGGTCCTCCTCGCCAAGGTGGACGACTTGCAGCGGGAATTGGACCGGCTCCGGCCCAACAGCGAAATCGTCGTCGAGCCGCCCGGCCTGCGCGGCAGCGTCGTCGCCGTGGACCCCAAATATGATTTCGTCGTTTTGAACATTGGCAAGGACAAGGGCGTGCTGCCCGACGGCATCATGATGATCGCCCGCGCCGGGGTGCTCATCGGCAAGGTCCAGATCGCCCGCGTGGACAATACCCAGTGCATCGCCAACATCCTCCCCGCCTGGCGCCGCGGCGACGTGATGGAGGGCGACCAGGTCCTCGAT
>JBEKUQ010000579.1:0-2838 GCA_049514835.1 Verrucomicrobiota bacterium
TCGAGCCCTTCCGGGGGTGGTTTCATCGTGCAATACGATTCCACCGGCGCGGTTCGCTGGGCGCAGACGATTCCTGTTTACACTTACAATCTGGCTTACGGCAACGGACTGCTTTATGTAAGCCTGGAGTCAGCGATTTCTTCCGGCGTCACCTACGCCAGCATTGGCAGCCTGTCCAATGTCACCGACCGCGCCTGGGCAGTCGCCTGTCTCAATGCCGCCAGCGGCCAGGCCCTTTGGCTGCGCGGCGTGGGCCATCAATACGGCGCAAACAACAGTGGAATAATTAATGATATGCCGTTGGTTTCAGTGTCTGGCTCAAATGTGTTCCTCACCGCCAACACCTATGGGTCCTCCGCCGTGTTCGGCGGCCTGTCCGTTCCCCTGCCGGGCGGGAGAGGCCAGTATTTCGCGCGTTATGACACCAACGGCAACCCTCAGGCGGCCTCCGCGTTCGGCAGCCCCACCACCATGATCTTTGCCTCGGCCGCCAACGCCTCCGGCGTTTACGTCAGCGGCGACTTTGACAATTACTCCTACTTCGGCAACGATCTGATCGCGGCTCCGGAGTACTACCAAAACGACCTCGGCTCCAATTACTTCTCCCAGCCATTTGTGGCCAAGTTTGACCGCAACGGCAACCCGCTTTGGGCGCTCAATGGAGTTTCCCCTTACGAGGCCAACTTCCGCGGCATCGCGGCGGCATCCGACGGCGTCTGGGCCAGCGGTTTCAACAAAGTCGTTCAAGCCAATGTTCCGGCCCAATTCGGCACCAACTCCGTTTACAGCGACGGTTACTTGTATTATTACGGCTTCGGCGTCACGTTCTTCTTTACAGAAGGCGGACTGCTGGCTAAAATTACCGAATCGCCGGCGGCCTCACCCGTCACCCTGCTCAACCCGCAGCGGGTCGGAACGAACGTCCAGTTCTCGTTCTTCGGCGCCTCCAGTGTTCTTTATACGATCCAGACCAGCACCAATCTGGCCTCCCGTTCCTGGAGTGTTTCCGGCACGGTCATGGGCAGCAACTCCGCCCAGACCATTTCGACGCCGATTCCGCCCAACAGCCGCGCCCTCTTCATCCGGGTGAAATCCAACTGACGAGGCGGCTCCCCGGCCAAGCCGTCATGGCAAGTTTAGAGGCAGACCAGGGCGATCGGTCTGGGCAGGCGGACCACGACCGTGCCCGCGATCTTGTCGTGCCAGCCCTGCTTTTCACGATCCCAACCTATCCAGAAGAAGCCCAGGAAGAGCACCAGGGCTGAAAACACCGCCGCCACGCACCGCACAAAGGCGGCCAGAAAACTCAGCGGCTGCCCGTCCTGCCGCACCACCTGCAAATTGAGCACGATCCCTCCCACTGTCGTCCCCTTCCACGCCCACATCCCGGTGAAATAGGCCACACCCACGAGGGGGGTAAACGAGCCGGCCAGGGCGGTGCTCAAACAGATCACAGCCATGTCAAGAAAACCGGCGCCCATCCGTTCCCAGAATCCCGCCCGCGGAAACGCCAGCGCCTGGGGCAGGCTGATGGCCGGCCCGGCCGCCGCCGCCGCCCCCGCGGGCGGCGCTGCCTGTGCGGAAAATCCCTCGCCCGGGCCGGGGGGAACAAATCCCAGCGGCGGCATGGGCGCGGGTGGCGGCGTCTCGCGCCGCAAGGCTACGCAGATGGCCGTCACCGCCGCCCCAAACCCCCAGAGGCTCACGCCTATCAGTGTGAGCAGCCCTATGATCGGCACCATGTAGAGTAACGTGACTAAAACTGCCCCGATGAGAAACGCGAACACGGGTGCTTGGGCGGATTTCAGGCCAAAAGGACTCCCCAGCCTGCCGCCCAGGTATTGCAATATCGCCACCTTCCCCACCAGCAGCGCCAACAACCCCGCCGCGAATACAAACGGAATCACAATGATGCCGATGCATGTAAAGAGCAAAAGCGCATAGACGAACGGCATCGCCAACTTCGCCAGGATGCCCACGGCCAGCGTCGTGCCCGGACGGGCCGAGAGTTGGTTGACGCAACATTGCACCGGATGGGGAAACAGGACGGCAATCAACCAATAGACCAGGAATATTGTCCCGGCGATCCACCAGAGCCACCCCACGCCGGGCGCCAGCGGCCGCAGTTCCATCACGCAATCCCGGAACCACTTCCTCAGCCATTGCACCCGCGGAAAACCGGCCAGCCCGGCGCCAATGCCCACTTCCTGCGTGTGTCCCCCGACCGTCGCGCCGTCGGCCACAGTGGCTTTTCCCCCCACAGTTACCAAATCCCCATGCACCGCCGCCTTGGGGCCGAGGTGCGCGTTGCCCATGACGGTGACGACCTTGTTGCCGACATCGCCTCGCACGTCCGCGTCGCCGCCAATGACCACCACGTTGTTGTCCACGTCCCCGAGCACTCTGGCCGAGCCGCCGATGACGACGACGGCTTCCGCCGATTCTCCGGCCTTCAACTCGACATCCTGGCCGATCGACACCAGCGCGTCGTGATGGATTTTTGTTTTCGTTGGCGCGGCGGCGGGAGCGTTGGTGGACGCCTCGGCCTCTTGTGTTTCCGCCCCGTTCAGGGCGCCGGGAGCCAGGAGCAGCAGGCCGAGCGCCGCGGCCAGCGATGAGTGAATTATTTTCGCGATTTTCATAAGCGATATTTTCCCGCGCGCGCGAACGCGAAGCGGATTACCAATGTGCCGAATCCGATGCAGGCCGCGTATGCCATCGCCCCCGCCACCAGGCAGGCCAGCACGAAGCCGTTTCCGAAATGCCGCGCCACCAGCGTGACCGCGCCCGCCAGCGCGCCCAGGGTGTTCCAAACACACCCGGCGGCGGCGGCCCAAT
>JBEKUQ010000580.1:0-2838 GCA_049514835.1 Verrucomicrobiota bacterium
CTTGGTTCCGGTTCCGGCTCAGCCGGCTCCAGCCTCCAAACCAACGTCCCGCAGGGGACTTTCACAATTAAATCCTGGCCCGCGTGCCCGTCCATCCCTTTGCCCAAACCTGGCTCACCGTCGGGCGCGATCAGCCGCGGATGAAAAAACTGCGCCACCAGATTGTTGAGATCGTGATCCGCCTCCAGGATGACATCGCCGCCGCGGCCGCCGTTGCCGCCGCTGGGGCCGCCCTTGGGGCGGGAGGTTTCCCGGAGAAAGGCCACGCAGCCTTTGCCCCCGTGTCCTGCCCGTGCATAGACCTTTATTTCATCCACGAACATGGCTGGTACTCCACAACAAAAAAGGCGAGGCTGATTGACCTCGCCACATATATTAAAGAAATGCGTTTCAGTTGCCCGCCGCCACGGCTTCCTCCTCCGCCTTATCCGGCTGCACGTTGACCCGGTGGCTGTCCTTGTCGAACCGCACCTTGCCATCGGTCAGCGCGAATAATGTCCAATCCCGTCCGGTGCCGACATTCCTGCCGGCAATGAACTTGGAGCCGCGCTGGCGGACCAAGATGCTTCCGGCCGTGACCACCTGACCGCCAAACTCTTTGACGCCCAAGCGCTTGCTCACGCTGTCCCGGCCATTGCGAACGCTGCCTTGACCTTTCTTGTGTGCCATAAACTTATCCTTTGATCTCTTTGATTTTCACGACGGTCAATTCTTGTCTGTGGCCAATCTTGCGGTGATAGCCCTCGCGCCGTCTCATCTTGAAAGCCACTTTTTTCTCACCGCGAACATGGTCCACCACATCCGCCAGCACCGTCGCCTGGGGGACATGGGGCGCGCCGAACTTCACCTGGCCGCCGTCGTTGACGAGCAGCACGTGGTCGAACGTGCAAGTTTGACCCTTCTCCGTCGCGAGCCGTTCAATTTCCAGCGTGTCGCCGGCGGCCACGCGATACTGTTTGCTGCCTGTCTCGATTATTGCGTACATATATCCTTTTGCAAAAGGGGGGGCATTTGATCAAAGCGGCTGGCTCCTGTCAACCCTTCTCTTGCAATAATTTCTCGCGCCATCTTTTGCGCCAACCCATTATCGGGCTGGCCACGTAAAACTTTACTACCGTTGTGCGGATTCCGCAAGGATGGGATTCCGCCAATTCCCGGCAGAGGCGGTGCGGGCAGGAGGGCAGGACCGGCAGGGCTTAAGACCTTGGAAGGCGATAAACAGGGCATATCGTGCTCTCAGGAATCGAAGGAGGACGGGCGGCTTGCTTCCTTGGCAACGAAATCCCGTCGGAAGGGTGGTTGGAGAGGCTTCGGCTTTGGCGGAGCGCCAAGACACCCGCTTCCCCGCGCGGGGATGGCCAAGGAAGCTATTTGGGTCGAAGCCGGCAGAAGACGTTGGCGGATGGATGGGATATGAGGACTTGATATTTGCCTGTCGAAGTGCCGCAAGTGAAGCTCCACGAGATCAGCAGCGAACGGACAGGGGAAGATTCTCCCAACCAAATCCTATGCTGCCCAAGAAGAATCACTGCCCATTGGACTTTAGCTTGCGCGCGAGAAATTCGACCGTCGCTTGGTCGGCCGCGAGCCACGACCCGTAGCGTAACAAACCATGGATTTCGTTGGGCAACACCAGTTCTTCATGGGAAACATGGCGGGCGTCGAGTCGGCGCGCAAGATCAATCGTTTGCTGGAACGGCACATTGCGGTCGTCGTCGCCATGGATCAGGAGCACCGGCGATTTCCAGCCTTTTACCGCGGCATCAGGCGAAGATTCCCACGCCAGCCGGATGGCAGCGTCGCGGTCGCCCTGTTCATAACGCACAGCCGGCTTCTCAATGTAGTCCGGAAACCTCGACCAATCATGCACGCCGCACAGATCAACGCCTGCCTTGAAAATGTCGGAATTTCGGGCGAGCGCCAGGGCGGTGAGATAACCTCCGTAAGATCCTCCCCAAATGGCGATGCGCCGGCGGTCCACTCCTTTTGTCGATTGCAAAAAGTGAGCGCCGGCGACGACATCCTGATATTCCGCAGCGCCAGCCGGTCCCGCCCGATCGGGCTGCTGAAACTGCCGCCCATAGCCGATGCCTCCTCTATAATTGACAGAGAGGACAGTGAACCCGTGATGGGCCAGATATTGATTGACCGCATAGGCATTGCAGTAAAAATCCATGTAATGCCAGCCCAGCATCATTTGGCGCACCGGGCCGCCATGCACAAAGAGGATGCCGGGCTTGGGCGCCGCCGAGTCCTCGCGCTCGAATAATTGTCCATGTACGAGCGTGGCGTCGGCCGCCCGGAAAGCAACGGACTTGGGGATCACGAGGTCGGCCATTGGAAAGTCCGGCGGCAAACTCCCCGCACTGAGAGCGGCCCGGTTTCCTCCGCGCAAAGCGACGGTTCCGATCTCACTTGGAGCGCGCGCTCCGGCCGTGACAAAAGCAACGCGGTCTTCGCTCGCGGCGACCGGGTTCCAATCGAGGGACTCGCCCGAGGTGAGTGTGACGGGATCGGCGCGATCGACAGAGACACGGAAGAGATGGCGGCGGTCATCGTCGCCGTCAGTTGTCCCGGTGTTGGCGTCATAAATCATAAATCGGCGGTCGCGGCTTTCTGTCACATGCTCGACCATGAACGCACCCGGGGTAAGCAGCAACGGCGCGCCGCCGTTGAGGGAAACCGAGTAAAGATGCGGCCAATCGTCGAGATTGGCCAGGAAGACAAGGCGATCGCCGTCACCCCAGTAAAGATGGGCGCCTCCGTCCACATCGGGAAATGAACCAGCCAGAGAATTTGGACTCGTCCAGACTGCATGGCCAACGCCGCTTTGGGCAT
>JBEKUQ010000581.1:0-2836 GCA_049514835.1 Verrucomicrobiota bacterium
CTCGCCGAGGAGCAACCGGCGCACCCGTCCGGGCCGCCAACCCAGGGCGAGGAGAATGCCAATTTCCCTGGCCCGCTTTTCCATCGCGAGTTGAAAGAGCAAGGCGAGCAAGATGAGGGCGGCGGCGATGAGGAAGAAGCTGAAGGACAAAAACAGGCCGCCGAATTCCTGCGCCTGGCCGGTGGCGGCGGCGGCGAGCGCCATTTGGCGCACGGGCAGGAAGGAGAGGCCGACGGAGGCTGGACTTAGGTTTGACAGGATTTGGCGTTCGGCCGCGGCGAGGGCGGCGGCGCCGGTCTGGCGCGGCCAGCGCATGGCGGTCAAATCGCCGAAGCGGTTGCCCCACATGCGCCGCCCGGCGTTGAGGGTGACAAAGGCCTTGGGCGTGCCGCGGTAATCCTTCCAATACTGTTCGTCCTTGGGCCGGATTTTGGCAAAGTCAATGGGAAAACCGGCGTCCCAGTTGGCGGTGGACTCGGCTTTGGCGATGCCGGGAAAATCCGGCAACAAGGAGCGGTCGGCGGTCGGCCCCTGCATCGGCACGATGGCGTAAACGCGGAAGAGGTCCTGTTTCTCCTCCATTCGCCTGGTGGCGCCCGGGATGTAATAGGTCAATTGCACTTGATCGCCCGGCTGGGCGCGCAAATCATCGGCCAGCCATTGGTTGATGAGGATTTGATCATCGCGCATGTGCGCCGGGACGAGGGGCGCGCCGGCGGCGGTGACCATGGAGTACGGGGTGGAGTTGGTGCCGTCGCGCAGTTCATTGGCGAAATAGGTCAAGATCAATTCCGGCTCCGGGGCGAGGGCGAGGGCGGCCTGCGCGATGGGAGGATCAATAAACACCCGTTCGCTGCGCAATTCCATTCCTCCGGGGGAGGGGTGCAATTCGCATTGGGCGTCGGCCAGGGACCAATGTTGGCGCAAGGAAGAGATCAAGGCGGGGGCATCGGCGGGGCCGGCGACGAGGAGGAGATTGGCCTTGCCGGGCAGGTCCACCTTGGCCTGCAAAAAATGGAGCGGCACAAAGGCATTGAAGGGCGGGGTGAGGTTGGCCTGCAAACCGAACCGCCCCATCTGCGCGTCGGAGGCGATGCCGATCAAGGTGAGACGAAAACCCGAAGCCAGGTCGTCCTGGGGCGAGATCGGCTCTTCCAAGGAAAGCAGGGAGGGCTTTTGCACGCGGAGCAAAACGGTGTCGCCCGTCTTGACAGCCAACTGGCGGGCGAGGGGTTCGTTAAGAACAACGCCGTTGGTTGCGGAATTGGCGGCGAAGTGGGAGGCGGATTGGGCGGATTGCGCCAGCGCCCAGAAGCGGGCGTCCACGCCGAGAATTTGGGCGTGATTGGCGCGGCGCGAGCCGTCCTGGTTGGCGGCGGTGCCGGGCAACTGCAAGACGGGCGCTCCCCAGTTTGCGGCGGGAGGAGGCGGGTTGGGAAGAGCGGGACCCGGCCACAAATCATCGGCGAGGGCCTCGCGAAAGAGGCGATCCTTGCCCGGCAGGGCGAAATCAATTTTTCCCAGGCGGTCCAGCCCCATTTGGCGCAGACTTTCCCCCACGCAATCGCCCACCGCCAGGGCGCCGACCAGCACGGTGGCGGCCAGGGTCACGCCCAGGAGGGAGCCGACATGGCTGCGGGCGTAAAAGCGCAGGCTGCGCAAAAGGAGCTGGCGTGGCAGGTTCACGGGGGGTTCATTTCACATTTGACTTGATTGAGGAGCAGGCGGGTCGGCTGGTTCAAGTCCATTTTCAGCGCGTCCCCGGGCGAAACCCAGCGGAACTCCTGGGCCTCGTGGTTCAAGACGACCCGGTCCGGGCCGGTCACGAGACAAGTATAATTCAGCAGGACAAAATGGGCCTCGCGGTAGAACTCGGCGGAGCGGACGCAATCCTGCGCCAGGACGAATTGAATGTTGGCGATGTCGAGGCCGGTTTCCTCCTTGATTTCGCGGCGGAGGGCGTCAACGGAGGACTCGCCGTATTTGATTTTCCCGCCTGGAATCCCCCAGCGGCCGGACCACTTTTGGGTGCGGACCATGAGGGCCTGGCCGGCGGGGTTGAAGACCAGCGCCCCCACGGTGCAAACGGGCTGGAGCGGCCCGTCCGCGCCTTGGCCGGCGGAGGGCCATGCGAAATTCCGGCGCGCCAGGATTTCGCGCAGTTCGCCCAGATGCTCGACGATGAGATCCGGCCGGCTGGCGCGCAATTGCTCCAGGCGGTTGTAACCGGTCAGGACGGCGCAGGAAAAAACGCCGCCGTGGCGCGCGGTCTCCATGTCGTGCTGCATGTCGCCGACGAAGAGGGTTTCGGCGGGGGCGAGTTGGTTGGCGGCGAGGACCTCGGCGATCTTGGCCCGCTTGTCCAAGACGGCGAGATAGGCGCGCTCGATGAATTGGTCGAAGCCGTTGGCGGCGGTTTGGGCGGCGTAATAATCCGGGCGGATGGTGCTGAGGACGAAGGAGCGAATGGCGCGGTCGCGGCAGAAGGCGAGGAAATCGCGGGCGTGGGGCAGTTCCCGGACGGCGTGGCGCTGGCGGAGGAAATGGGCGTGGAAGGCCTGTTCCAATTCGGGCAGGGGAACGCGCGGCAGGAAGCGGGCATAGAAGTCTTGGAAGGGCAGGCAGAACTCGGCGCGGAAGCGGTCGAGGGTGAGCGGGGGCAGGCCGCATAAGTCAAACACATGATTGGTGGCGGCGAAAACGGCGGGCAAATCGTCCACCAGCGTGCCCGACCAATCGAAGATGATGTTGCGAATCATGTTGCCAGCCTACCTGCGGAAGGCGAAGTGCAAAGCGCAAAATGGGCGTGGCAGGTTTTGATTGACAGCGGGCGGCG
>JBEKUQ010000582.1:0-2831 GCA_049514835.1 Verrucomicrobiota bacterium
GGTTGTTGAGGATCATGGCCTTGGCGGCGATCTTCTCAATGTGGGCGGTGGCCAGCTCCTGCACGTTCATCAGGAACGAGCCGTCGCCATCAATGTCAATGACCTGCTGGTCGGGGAAGGCGACCTTGGCGCCCAGGGCGGCCGGGAAGCCAAAGCCCATGGAGCCCAGGCCGGCGCTGGTGAGGAACTGGCGGGGGCGGCTGAATTTGTAATACTGGCCGGCCCACATCTGATGCTGGCCCACGCCGGTGGTGATGATGGCCTGGCCTTTGGTCAGGTGGTAAAGTTCCTCCACGGCCATTTGCGGCAGGATGACTTCGTTTTCCCGGCCCTGCAAATGTTCGCGCATGTGATCGGATTGGGCGACCTCGGCGGTGACGCCGTAATGGAACGGGGCGCGTTTTTTCCACTCGGCGATTTGGGCGTGCCAGGCGGAAAAATTCTTCTGGCCGGGGCGCTGGCGGATTAGGGCGTTGAGCCGCGCCAGGGCGTCCTTGATGTCGCCCTGCACGGCCAGGTGGACCTTGCGGTTCTTCTGGTGCTCGGACTGGTCTATGTCAATATGAACGATGGTTCCCTGTTTGCAGAACTCCTCCACTTTCCCGGTGACGCGGTCGTCGAAGCGCACGCCAAAGGCGAGGAGCAGGTCGGCGCCCGGCTTGAGCATGACCAGGGGCTGGTCCACGCATTTGCGGGACTGGAATTCGCCGTTGACGGCCCAATTGGCAAAGGCGGCGCCATGCATGCCGAGCCAGCGCAGGGACAGTTCATCCGTCTCTGGAAAGGCGCCGCAACCCATGATGGTGGTGGCAACGGGAATGCGGGTGGCTTGGGCGAATTGCCGCAGTTCGTCCGAGGCGTTGCCGGTGATGATGCCGCCGCCGCAATAGAGCACCGGACGCTCCGCCTTTTCAATCAAGCCGACGATTTCGTTGAGGGCGAGGTCGTCGGCCCGCTGGGCGGGGTCGTAGCCGCGGAGATGGATTTGGGCGGGCCAGACGGGCTGGGTTTTGGCCTGCTGCAAGTTTTTGGGGAAATCAACGAGGACCGGGCCGGGCCGGCCGGTGCGGGCGATGAAGAAGGCCTCCTGGATGATGCGCGGGATGTCGTTGACATCGGTGATCAGATAGCTGTGTTTGACGACGGGGAGGGTCATGCCGAAAATGTCGGTTTCCTGGAACGCGCCCTTGCCGATCATGGCCTGGACCACTTGCCCGGTGATGGCGACCACCGGGACGGAATCCATGTAGGCGTCGGCGATGCCAGTGACGAGATTGGTGGCGCCCGGCCCGCTGGTGGCCATGCAGACGCCGGGCCGGCCGGTGGCGCGGGCATAACCGCCGGCGGCGAAGGCGCCGCCCTGCTCGTGACGGGGCAAAACGGTGCGGATGGAGGAGCGGGTGAGGGCTTGATGGATTTCCATGCTGGCGCCGCCGGGATAGGCGAAAACGCATTCCACGCCTTCGCGCTCCAAGGCCTTGACCAGGATGTCGCTGCCGGGCATGACCTGGCCCAACTGAGGGCGGGGAAGGGCCTTTTTTGGCGGGGTTCGATTGGCGTTGGCGATCTTTGTGCTCATATATACTCTACTCATGTGACTGGCCGGTCGCGGCTGATAACCAAAAAACCCACGACCGTTTCCAGCCGTGGGTTTTTGTCGAAAATTGCTTCAGGCGCGACAAGCCCCGGCGGCGTGGCCATCGCTTGCGACGATCACGCTGGAACTTCCGTCGTCCAGCAGCGGATTCTTTAACATGGCGTGCATACTAGAGCCAAGGGCAAAGCAGGTCAAGCGCGCTTTTCACGTTTTTTCAGCGGAGGGAGATGGGGGGAGGGTGTTCAAAAAGTCCTGGTAAGAGAGGGCCAGGCCGGCGGGGAGATCAATTTTGGGTTTCCAACCCAGGGCGAAAATGCGGGAGCTGTCCAGCAGTTTGCGCGGGGTGCCGTCGGGCTTGGAGGTGTCCCACACGATTTCCCCCGGGAAGCCGGTGACGCGTTGGACCAGGCCGGCCAAATCGCGGATGCTCAGGTCGCTGCCAAAGCCGACGTTGATGGGCTGCTCGTCGCTGTAGTGGCACATGAGAAAGACACAGGCGGCGGCCAGGTCGTCGGCGTGGAGGAATTCGCGCCGGGGGGCGCCGGTTCCCCAGCAGGTGACGGAGGGGGCGCGGGAGATTTTGGCTTCGTGGAATTTGCGGAGCAAGGCGGGCAGGACATGGGAGGTGTGCAAATCGTAATGGTCGTTGGTTCCGTAAAGGTTGGTGGGCATGGCGCAGATGAAATCGCAGCCGTGCTGGCGGCGGAGGGCCTGGCAAAGTTTGAGGCCGGCGATTTTGGCGATGGCGTACCATTGGTTGGTCGGCTCGAGCGGGCCGGTGAGAAGGTACTCCTCCTTGATCGGTTGCGGGGCGAGCTTGGGATAAATGCAGGAGCTGCCGAGAAAGAGCAGCTTGGCCACGCCGGCCCGGCGCGCGCTATCGAGGAGGTTGTTTTGAATCTGGAGATTCTCCAAAAGGAATTCGGCGGGCTGGTTTTGGTTGGCGAGAATGCCGCCCACCTTGGCGGCGGCGACGAAGACATAGGCCGGTTTCTCGGCGGCGAAGAATTGCCGGACGGCGGCGGCATCGAGCAAGTTGAGTTCGCGCCGGGTTTTGCCCAGGAGGTTGTTGAAACCCTGGCGTTGCAGTTCGCGCCATAGGGCGCTTCCGACCAGGCCGCGGTGGCCGGCGATGTATATTCGTGCGTCTTCGTTCATAGGCCAGACATGCCGCTGTGCGGCGCTTCGCGTGGCTCAACGCGGCCAAGGGTGCATCCCATGGGTTCCCCTCTTA
>JBEKUQ010000583.1:0-2828 GCA_049514835.1 Verrucomicrobiota bacterium
GCACAGGCGAGGAGCGCCCGGCTCGAGGGGCGGACCGGCAGCATCACGGCGGGGCTGGAACTAGCCGAAATTCCCGCCGGGTTTTCCTTCCGATTTACGTTGGTGCTAAACAAGAATCCAGCGTCGGCGTATTTTGAAATCCCGAAAAAGGTCTGGGCATATCCAATCACCCGCGCCGGAGGCGGATCATCGGCATCCCCATCGCCGCCGGGCGATGTATTATTCCAAAGAGCGAGATAATCCGCATCGCTGAAGGTCTGCGCGGTGCCCGGGTCATACCAGAGTTTGTAAGGAGCGCCGCCGGTGGAAAAGTAGTTGCCGGTTGCCGGGGTCATGTCCCACGGCTCGGTCGCCCCCGTATTGTTCGGCAGGAATTCCTTGTTGTCATTGGCATACATGAATTCCGCCAGAATCTGTTGTCGTTCGTTGCTTTTGCAATGCGCGCGAACCGCCTGGTCCCTGGCCTTCGACAAGGCGGGCAACAGCAGAGCCGCCAGGATGGCGATGATGGCGATGACGACGAGCAATTCGATGAGCGTAAATGCGTCACGCCTCCGATTGCCGGCGCCGGAATGGCTCCGCGAAGACACGGAATCTTGGCACGGGGATTGATGTCTGGTCTTGCGATTCATGAATTTGCGTAGTATGGAGCCATTCAGCTTCCAGACAAGAAGAAACGCCAAAATTGTCGCCTAATTGCTCCGGGGCGTCATGACGAGATAATGTTCCTGTGTGCTCATGCCGGGAGCCAATTGCGCCTCCGCCAAACTCTGATTGCGGATTGCTGAATTCCGGCGGGCCGGCAACTCCCGAATTTCTGACCCGTCTTTGGTAAGAAATGCCGCCACGTTTTCAAGGTTTTTTATATCCATGTCCTATCCTTGGCACAAATTTGAGTTCAAAAAACAACGGTTGGCGGGCGCTCTACTGCCAAGGCCGCAGGATAGACGACAGAGGAGTGCGCCTGTCCTCGGGCGCAGCAAGCCCGGACGGCGCGGGCGCAACCAAGTTTTCCAAGGCTTATTTGCTCTATCACGTTGCTGCGCCCGGGGACGGGCGCACTCCGCCATTGTAGTGTATCCCACCGTCTCCTCTGTAACATTGGCAACCGCGGACGAAGATTTAGTCGTAGAGCTTTGGATCCTTTCGCCAATCCTTGTCTTTGTCGTGGGCCATTTCGGTGACCCGCGGACGGCGTCCGCGCAAACGGAGGGACTCGATGCCGCAGAAGCAGCCGCTGGAGGCTCTGTTCTTGCCGGTGCATTCCAGCCGCAACGTGTACTCGCCGGGATCGGGCCAGAAGTCCAGCAGATGGGATTCCTCGTTGACAATCTTGGCGTTGTAAAAATCCAGGGGCTCACCCAGCTTCACCCCGTTGAGCGAGGCCTGATAGACGCCAAAGTCCGGCGCCTTGGTCACGTTGAGCAGCAGACGGACCGGCTCCTTGTTGGTCACTGTAAAGTGCATTTCCAGCCACGCTCCCTGGGCGGCGGCCGGTTGATAAAGCAGTTGCGGGTCCTCGTAAAGGTCCAGTTGTTGCGGCCGGGCATTGCCCCTGCCATGAAAGCGGGCGTCCGCGAAATTGGCCGCCGCCACGATGAGATGTTCCAGGCTGGGCAGCCGCCGCTGGCTGGCCTCGGGCGCGCGGCAGTCGAAGGTCGGCTCGCCCGTTTGGTACCAGAACGCCACGCTGGCATAGTCGTCCTCCCGCTCGTTCCAGCTCGTGTGTTTATATTCCGGGTTCTCGTCCGGCGACATCCAGCCCCAATGTTCCATCGTCACCCGGATGCCCGTGTTGAAGAGGATCGGATCGTCAATATGCCAGCGATAAGCCTCGGCGCGGCCGCCCACCAGGCCCAATGGATCGCAATACGGGCAGCCATAGTAAGGCGTGTTGCAAGGCCGCAGCCCCCACGCCATCAGGAAGTAATCCTCCGTGCCCGTGCCCCAGATCGAAGCCGTCTTCTCTCCGTCAATATAAATTTTCTCGTCCCCCTCGCCGAACCATGCCGGACTGCGCGTGCGCACGGCCAGGACCGTGCCGACGTAGTGGCCCTTTCCCTTCGTGTCCAGTATCAAATAATCCTGGCCGTGCCGGACCGGGTACTCCTGGCGGTATTGCGCGTAAAAGTAGGGAGTGTCCTTGGGCAGGCTCTTTTTCTTCACCCAATCAATGTTGTAGTAGAGCAAGCTCAACGGCTTCTGGCTTTGGTTGACGATCTCGATTCGCGCCGATTTCCGAAAAGGCATCGGCCAGAAGCAATTGTAAGCCGAGCCATCCGAGACGACCACCGGCAGGCTGATGACCTCGTGTCGCTGGCCGAAACAACTGGCGAAGAAATCCCCCACCGGCGCCTCCACGCCCGGCCGTTCGCGGCCGTCCCAATAGATGCGCAGGAGTATCTCCTGGTGGTTGGCGGAACCGTCTTTGGCCCAATCCTGCTTTTCCGGGCCGAGAAAAGTCATCCAGAGGTGGTTGATGACACCTGGTCCCGTTTCATCCAGCAGCAGATGGGTGTGGCCGGGAGCGACCCGGAAGTTATCCAAGTTGCTCAGTTCGTTGGAATCGCCGCGCGGCGGCGCCTTGGGCAAGAGCTTATCATGGCCCGTGCGCCGGTCTTCGCCCTCGCGCATGGTGGAGGTGGCGCGCATGGAGCGGCCTTCCATCGGCTTGTCCAGGTTTTCCAGAGGGCCGGCGCCCTGGGCGGCGGCGGAAGGCGGTGCGGCGGCAAGTTGCAGCACCACGCCGATGGCCACGGCCACAAGGCCGCGGGCGGGAGGTTTCAAGAATATACCGTCCGTGACGGCAGACACACTGTGTTGGTTCA
>JBEKUQ010000584.1:0-2827 GCA_049514835.1 Verrucomicrobiota bacterium
TCAACCCGTGAGGCGAAAGTGGCGCATTCACTCCCGGCAGTCGAGGCCAGTGAGCGCGGTTGCTGCGGCAGCAGCACGAGCGCGGCGGTCGAGCCGTTGAATGCCACCCGGCAGCACTCCCAAAATGACAGCCTCGTTTACTGATCCCTATTAAATCAATATATGCCCGATTTGCTTCAGCATAAGTTTCTGTCTGCTCTTGCCAGGGTGGATCTGGAGCGCGTGCGGGAGTTTGTTCTGGAAGGAGCCGACGTTAATCAACCCATCGGAAACCAAGGCGGGGAAACGCCGTTGATTCGGGCGATTACGACGGCGCAGTTGGAGCTTGTCAAGTTGCTAATAGAGGCAGGAGCGGATGTCAACCTTCCCTGGAAAGGGCCAACAGGGTGGACACCGTTGATGTTCGCTCATGATAGTCCAGCCATTCTGGCTGAATTACTT
The DNA here is from genome assembly GCA_049514835.1 of Verrucomicrobiota bacterium. Classification (GTDB taxonomy): domain Bacteria; phylum Verrucomicrobiota; class Verrucomicrobiia; order Limisphaerales; family Palsa-1400; genus JBEKOF01. Next base: position 442 of record JBEKUQ010000584.1, read on the forward strand.
GCCGCCGGCGCGGATGTTGGTGCGCGCGCGGCGTCGCATCCCCTGAAGGCGGCCGACAACGCGCCCTTTTCACGGTGCGGCGGCGAAACGGCGCTCCATTTGGCTGCGGCCGCGAACAACGCCGAATGCGTCAAATTGCTGGCTCAGGCCGGGGCGGATGTTGAGGCGAAGGCGGAAAACGGCTGCGGCCCCATGGATTATGCCGTGGCCTGTGGAAGCCCAACCGCTGCCGCCGTGGCTTTGGCGGAAGCGGGAGCGCAAGCGTCGCGTTTGCTCTCCTATCAAATTCCGAGCATCACGGCGGCTTTGGCGGAAGCGGGAGCACTGTTCAGGCCAGACCTGCTCAAAGAAATGTGCGCCGACCTGCACGATCTGGATGGTCAGGACTTGCCGTCCTCCACCACGGCGGCGCCTGGGCAATGCCAGACCGCGCCGGAGGCAGCGCGCGATCATGTGCGGCCAAACGCCGCGCCTGTGGGAGAGCCGGCGAACGATGAACGGCGATCGGAGTTGAGGTGTCCATACTGCCACTCTCTTCTGTACAGTCGTGTGCCAAAGCTCTGTGGACGCTGCGGGAAGTTGTTGCCGCCAGAGATGGTGGCATCCGAACCGGCGGGACCGGCACTTGACGACCAGCGAAAATGGGCGCGGGACCTGGCAGACAAGTTCGATCCTCTAATTTCGGAAAAAGGCGCCAAGACCAGCGTCTTTGCGCCGGCCTCTGAAGTTCCTGAGTGGGTGTTGCAGCAGGTGTCTTGGGCCGAAGAATTCAAGAATCGCAAACGACCGGCCTTTAAATTTTACGTCTTGGGATACTCCCTGGTCTTCCTGGCGCCGGCGTTCGTTATTTTGCGCCTTGAGTTATTTCCATCGAGCGCGGTCGCCTGTTTGACACTGGCCTTGATGGCGATCTCATGCTACCGCGCGTGGAATCGGGCGTCGCCCATCTGCCCCAACTGCAAACGGAACATCACACTTTGTCATGCAGATTATTGCCACGTCTGCGGCGAAATCCTGCGCAACAGGCGATGCCAGCTTTGCGCCGTGGACAATTCGTGGACGGGGCATTTAAGGCCGTTTGGAAGCGCGGGAAATTCACGGTGGATTGTTCACTGTCCCGGGTGCGGTGTTTTTCTGGACACCCGAGTTTCACGCTGGCGAATCAGATCAAAAGGCATCTAAAGCAAGCAAGCCTCCGCTCCGTGAAAGGGCCGGTCCTGGAAAAATGAAAGTTTGACGGGCACGCCGCGGACTTCATCCTGGGCTATGTCGCGTTTACGCCGCACTGGAACGCGCAGGCGGCTTCTCTGGCGCACTCCGCCGCCCGGATTTTTGCGGATTGGGGCCCGGCCACTTTTGACCCGAAGAGCGTTGTTTTGGAACGGAAGCAAACGAAACGAAGAGGGGCCAATCTACCACGGATTTCACGGATGACACGGATGAAGGCCGCAACCAAAAAGAATTGAACCGCGGATTTCACGGATGACACGGATAAGAAAGGCCTTTCAAGGCAAAGGCGCCCAGAGGACATTGAGGAGGAGAACTTTGTCGAAAAAGCGCAAGTGATGTGGATGGCTGTGGAGTGCTCGACCTCACCCCGACCCTCTCCTCCAGGAGAGGGAGAATCGTCCGCCGTCTCACTGAAAACTCGCGCGCGGGGTTGATGAGGCAAAGGCGCAACCAAAAATGAATGGCAGGGTTTTGGCAAGCTGGGTGCTGCCGCCGCTGTGCGCGGTGCTGCAACAACTGGCGCTAGAGGGGAATTGAGCGGCGATTAAGTTTATCAGTTAACGAGGTGGTGAGGCGCAGGACAAAATTCTTCATTTCCGCAGGCAGGGACGGCGCGTTGCGCCGTCCGGGCGTCGCAGCGCGACGCCCCTACCCTTTTTGCAGGAATTTGTCCTGCGCCCGAGGTGGCGAGGTTGTCAAACTTTTGGTTGACATCATAGGCGCGGCGCATGGCAGACAGGCTCGATAGAGACGAACGCATTGCGCATCAGTTTTATATTTAATTGACACCAATTACGCTGGCTTTGTCCTGCCCTGATGGTGCGCCTCGTCCATGGTTTTGCCTTCGAAGAGGTTTTGAACAGGAGAACGCCGAGGCAACGGAGAAAGGAACTCTGCGCTCTCTGTTTGCTCCTGTTAACAATTCCCCGCCTGGAAATTGCCGGGGAAGTTGTGCGACGGTCATAGACCGCCGCTACAGGTTCGGGAGGGGGGTCAAGGGGAGAGGTGGGTCAAGGGCAGAGGGGGGTCAAACCAGAATGGCGCTTAGATAAGAAAACGGGCTTGTCAGATGCTTGGTCCCAGGATGTTACGAACCGCGTTTTGAGCGGCAGGCAGATGATGCCGCTCCTACCGGAGCTTGAAAGCGTGTTTGGTC
>JBEKUQ010000585.1:0-2827 GCA_049514835.1 Verrucomicrobiota bacterium
AGTCTTGCCGGGTTTGGCGGCAGCCTGTCCGCCGTAGGCCAGGCGAAGGAGGATATGCGATTATGCGGGACTGACCCCTTTCTGACCCCTTTCCGAATGTCTGGACGCCTCGCCCAACCATAATGGAAGGCCGCCGGAAATTGGGTTCGGGCAATGCCCCTCGGCGGAGACCGAGGCCTATGCCGCATCCTGACGCCCGGCCTTGGGCGCCCCGGATTCTTCTGGTGGACGATGCCGGCAGGGACTTTGCCTGGCAATGGCCTCACGATCCCAGCGTCCCGTCTTTGCGCTTTGCCGGCCCATTGCGTTCTTTCCGTACTGCAAAAAGGGCGCCGCGCGGCCCCCCGCAACCAAAATGAATTGAACCACGGATGGCAGGGATGGCAGGGATGGGGAATTCTTTCAACCGCAAAGAGCGCAGAGGGCGCAGAGAGGCAAGGCCGCAACCAAAGAAGACGTTTTTGACAGGATGAACAGGATTGACAGGATAAGGCTCGGGCCAGCCGCTATCGTTCTGTTCATTCCGAATCCTGTTCATCCTGTCAATTCCTCTCCGAAGATGAATGGTGCCGGCCGATGGCAGGCGGGCAGAGAGCAAAAGGCAGGGCGAGCGAACATGGAGTCCATGAGGGCTGGCCGCCCGCGCGGGGGAAAGGGGAAAGGGGAAAGGGGAAAGGATAAAGGCTAAATGCTGAAGGCTAAAAGCGGATTTGGAAATTCAGCAAGGGAGTTTTTTCCTGGGGAGCCAAGTCTTGCCGGGTTTGGCGGCAGCCTGTCCGCCGTAGGCCAGGCGAAGGAGGATATGCGATTATGCGGGACTGACCCCTTTCTGACCCCTTTCCTTTCGGGAAACATCGCCGGCCAGGCTCCGCCCGGGGCCGCCTTGGCTGAATATCTGGGATAAAACGGTGGCCGACTCGGAAAAGCTGGCGGTGAGGGTGAACTGCGGCAGCCGATTGGCCAGGGCGGACGCCGACCAGGGCGTTGGCTGAACGCATCTTCTCCTCGGCGGCGCGCACATCCGGGCGTTGCTGGATAATCGTGGACGGCAGACTGAGGGGCAGGTCTTGCGGCTCCCCCTCTGCGCGTCTGGACCCGACGAATAATTTGTCATTTATCATTTCCCCTCCAAACCCTAGACTGGTTGCGGCATGGCGTTGAAATTCTTTAATACACTCTCCCGCTCGGTCCAGGAGTTTGTCCCCCGCGATCCCTCCGGCCGGTCCGTCGGGCTTTATTGCTGCGGCCCGACCGTGCATGACTTCGCCCACGTCGGCAACTTTCGCACCTTCGTTTTTGCCGATCTGGTGCGGCGCCACCTGCAATTCAAGGGCCACCAGGTCCGCCACGTCATGAACATCACCGACGTGGAGGATAAACTCATCCGGCGCGTGCGCGAAACCACAGCTGCGCTGCGCGACTACACGGCCAAATACGAGGCCGCGTTCTTCGAGGATTTCCAGGCGCTCAACTGCCTGCGTCCTGACGACACCCCCCACGCCAGCCAGCACATCCCCGACATTATTTCCCTCATTGAAAAACTGCTGGCCCGCGGCGTGGCTTATCGCTCCGCCGACGGCTCGGTCTATTTCAGCATCGAAAAATATCAGGGCGGCGGCGGCCATTATGGCCGCCTCCTCAATTTGAATTTTGCCGAAATGCGCCCCGGCCAGCGGGTCAGCACCGATGAATACGCCAAGGAGGCGGTGGCCGATTTTGCCCTCTGGAAAGCCCGGGTGCCCGAGGACGGCGCCGTTTTCTGGCCCAGCCCGTGGGGGGAGGGCCGCCCCGGCTGGCACATCGAGTGCAGCGCCATGAGCATGAAACTGCTCGGCCCCAGCTTCGATCTCCATCTCGGCGGCGAGGACCTCGTCTTCCCCCATCACGAGGACGAAATCGCGCAGAGCGAGGGCGGGGGCGGGCAGAAGAATGGAGAACCATTTGTCAAGTATTGGCTGCACGGCGCCCACCTCCTGGTCGAGGGCAAAAAAATGAGCAAGTCCCTCGGCAACTACTTCACCCTGCGCGACCTGCTGGCCAAAGGATTCACCGGCCGGGAAGTGCGCTATCTTTTGTTGACAGCGCATTATCGCGAGTCGTTTAATTTCACGCTGGACGGCCTGCTGGGCGCCCGCGCCGCCCTGGCGCGGATTGACGATTGGCAGGCCAAACTGCGCGAAGTTGCGGGAGACGCTGCCGGCGGCCCCGACCCTGTTGTGCTTTCCCAGTTCGTGTCGGCGCTCGACAACGACCTCAATGTTTCCACCGCCTGGGGGCTGATTTTTGAATGGCTGCGCAAAATGAACAAGGATTTGAGCGCCGGCCAGGTTTCCCCCGGCGTCGCTGCCTCCGCTCTGGCCGCCTGGAATGAAATGGATTCCGTCCTTGGCGTCGGCGCGCCGGCAGAAGTTAAGATCCCTGCGGAATTGAAGGCGTTGCTCCAGGCGCGGAAGGCCGCCCGCCAGGCCAAAGACTTCCAGCGCTCCGACGCCATCCGCGACGAATTGAAAGCCAAAGGCTGGGCCGTCGAGGACACTCCCAAAGGCCCGCGACTGAAACGAATAGTGAATTGAGAATGGTGAATAGTGAAAGAAATCGAATTGCGGCTCGACGGAGTCTCGCCCTACCACCCAAACTAACATCTTCCCATGCAAGGCCTGTTCATCACCTTTGAAGGAACCGAGGGCAGCGGCAAGACCACCCACATCGCCGCCCTGGCCCAACGCCTGCGCTCCCTGGGCCACACCGTCCGCGTCCTGCGCGAACCGGGCGGCACGCCGATTGGCGAAGAAATCCGCCACACCCTCAAGTCCAGCGAGGACAACCG
>JBEKUQ010000586.1:0-2826 GCA_049514835.1 Verrucomicrobiota bacterium
ATCCGGGCCAATTGTTGACACGGATCAACCGCGATGTGCGCGCCATCCTGCAGGAGACGGGCACGCCGCTGTTCACGACCGCCTTTTACCTGGTGGCCGACCTGGAAACGCGGCGGATGACCTACGCCAATGCCGGGCATCCGCGGCCGTTCCTGATCCACCGCGGGCGCGGCGAAGTGGAGATACTCAAGTATGAGGATGGCAAGGCCCGCCCCGCGCTCGGCCTGTTCGAGAACAGCACTTACCCGACGGCCTCGCGGCCGCTGGCCGGGGGCGACCTGGTCATGCTGTTCACCGACGGACTTTATGAGGTGGAAGGGCCGGGCCACGCGGGATTCAGCCAGGATCAGCTCATGGAGGCGGTGCGCCGGCACGCCCGTCTGCATTGCGAGGAACTTTTCAACGAGTTGTTGAAGGAAATTGGAGGATTCGCCGCCGGCCATGAGTTCACCGACGACGTGTGCCTGGTCGGCATGGAAGCGTCGGAGAAGCTTTGAGGTTGGCGCAGCGCAAACGGAATCCTGAACCAACTGAGATTAGGATTAAGATTAAGATTAGGATTAAGATTAGGAGGGGCTACCCAAAATGTGAAATGCAGACCGCATAATGGGCAGGCCCCCCACCCCCTCTGGAAGTGCAATTAAGTGCAACTAAGTGCAACCAGGTGCAATTAGGTGCAACTGAAGTGGGATTGTTTGGCAGGATGGGGATGGGACGCATAAGACATATAGGACGGATCGGACGGAGGAAATGCAGAATGCAAAATGCAGAATGAAGAATGGAATGGCGGGGAGGCACGTCGGAGAAAAGCGGAGGCAAGCCTCCGCACTCCAAAGTTCTGGCGGGCTGGCGCACAGCGCCGATGCTACACGTTGGTAAGTGCGGCGGTCATAGACCGCCGATACAAGTGTGCGGGGCCGGCCGGTTGATGCTGTCTGAGCATTCATGGGGCCATTATAGCATGGGTTGGAAAAGCGTCATTCGCACCGTGGGTACAAAATGAGGGTCAAAAACGGGGTGTTGGGAGGGCAAAAAAACCCTTGTAAAGACTCGGTCCGACCGGGTTTTCTCCCAAGAATGGGGATTTGAAAAATCGAAAATAGTTTGGGGGAAAGGCGCGTTTGCCTGCCGGCGTCACTTCCCGTTCCACCATGTCCTGATGTCGTCGGCGGCTTGATGGGCGAGGGCAGGGAGGGACTTGACGGCGTCGCGCAAGGTCGGGAAGAAATGAAAGGCCAGCCAGAGGAGGGCAGCGAAAACGGCGATGCGGACGACCGTATCCAGCAGGAAGACGAAGGACCAGGTCCAGTTGGGCCGGCCAAAACTCCAATAGCAGGCGCGCCGGGCCGCTTTGAGGGGCGAGGAGAGAATGAGGTAGGCGAGGAAGAGAAGGAGGGCGGCGGCCCAGACCGGCACGTTGGCCGGCAGGGCCAGCCCAAAGACAGTGCTGGTGGCCAGGAGGGAGATCAGGGCACAAATCCACAGGACGGTGGCGGCGCCGTGGAGCAAGGAGAGCACGGGCAGCGCCAAGCCCGTGGCGGGATGCAAGGGGGAATGCTCCGCCCAATAGCTATGCCAATGTTGGCGCCAGTAATCGGCGTTGGCGCGCATTTCGCGCTTGAACCGGCGCTTCCATTCGCGGCGCGCTTGGCGGTCCGGGAAGCCTTTCATCGCCTCATAATAGCCTTCTTTGGCGCGCCGGATGAATTGCTGGGCGGTGGAAGGGGCGCCGGAGGCGGCTGCCTTTTGTTCCGGTGAAAGCGCGGCGGGCACGACGATAGCCATCACCAGATAGACGAGCAAGCCAGAGCCCCAAAGCAGGGTCAAAACAACGAAGCCGAGCCGCACCAAAGTCGGATCCATGTTGAAATAGGCGGCGATGCCGTTGCAGACCCCGGCGATCATCGCGCCCTCGTGGATGCGATAGAGGCGCCTTGGCGTGCCGGCATGTCCGCCCGCTGGTTGTTCTCCAGCCGCGCCGGGTCCACTCCCGGCGGCGGCGGAGCCGGCCTGGCTGGCGCCAGGGTCGGCCGCCGGACCGGAGTCCGCCTCGATGGGTCCCATCTGCTCGATGACCGCGGCGACCTCGTTGGTGACGACCACGGTTTTTTGGCTGCCCAAAAGCGCGCGGAACTTCTCGGCGATGGCCCGTTCGATGTCGGAGAGAATTTCCTCCCGGTCCGGGTTGCCCTGGAGGCGGGCGGTCGCGGTTTCCAGATAGGCGCGCAGGGCATCGTAGGCGCCTTCTTCGAGCTGATAGGCCGTGCCGTCCAGATTGATGGTGATGACCTTGTTCATGGTGGGGATGGTTGGTTTTATTTTTGACCTAGTTTTTTAACCGTGCCGTTGATTTTGCCCCAGTACTCGAGGGTTTCGCGCAGTTGCTCGCGGCCTTTGGCGGTCAGCTCGTAGTATTTGCGGGGCGGGCCGGCCTCGGATTCCTTCCATTCGTAATCCAGGAGACCTTCGCGGCGCATCTTGCTGAGCAACGGATAGAGCGTGCCTTCCTGAGTGGCGAATTCTGTGGCGCTCAAGGCCTTGAGGATGTCCGCCACGTAAACCTTTTCGGCGGCAATGATCTGGAGCAGGAGGAACTCAAGGAGTCCCTTGCGGATTCCGAAAAACTTTTCGTTTACGCTCATGGTGAAGGCATCAAGCAAGCTACCTTGCGATTAAAAGGTACTAGGTTGTCCGAAAGTATGCAAGCGAAAAGTTTTCCGGCAAAGGGGATGGGGAAAAGAGCGGGCAAACAAGAAGAATCGGGCGGCAGCCCCAATCCCGCCGCGTGAGGACACGCGGCCTGCATTTCCCTCGCAAAACATGCAT
>JBEKUQ010000587.1:0-2824 GCA_049514835.1 Verrucomicrobiota bacterium
CCGAGCAGCTTGGCGTCGCCCCCGTGGCTCATGTCCAGCCGGTCCACGTCGAAGACCGTGCGAAAAATCGGATGGCTCATCGGCACTTCCTCCAGCTTGCGCTCGGGCATGATGGCCTCCATCTCCCGGGTGAACGAGTCGCCCCATTCCTTGCTGCTGCACCCGGCGCTGGCCAGAAGGAATCCGCCTTTTTCCAGGTACAACTTCAGGTTCTTGCGCTCCTCGTCTGTCAAGGTGAACGCCCCCTCGCCCGTCATCACCGCGAACGGAAAGTTGAATACTTCGCTCTCCCCCAGCTTCACCGGCTTGAACTTGCGCGACGTGTTGATGCTCGTCTGGCTGGCCACCGTCGCCAAAAACTCCTCCCCGAAACAAACCGAGCTTTTCGTCCCCGCATAAATCAGGTTCGCGCATTCCACCTCGTTCCCCGCCGCCCCCGCAAAGTGCGCCCGCCCCGCGCCAAGCGCGGCCAGCAGCAAAACCGCTCCCCCCAAAAGTCTTCTTCTTAATCTTAATCCTGATCTTAATCCTGATCTCATACTCAATTTCCTTCCTTTTGTGATTCCGCCACCGCCCGGAAATACTCCCCCACCAAATCCCGGTAGCGCAGCGGGAACTTGGCGTCCGGTTGCAGGCGCACGCGCCCAGGCCCTTGCGGTTGCGTCAATCCCGCATCCTGCGCGTCGCCCGCCACCTGTTGGTTCCGGCGGGCGGCGTTCGCGCGCGGCTCGCCCGCGCCTTCGGTTGGTGCTCCCGCCAGTTGGACGTTCGGCCCGTACATCGCCACGTCCTCGTTAAATAATCCGTAGCCGTCGCGTCCGCCCTGGCCCTGGCCCACGCCCAGCGCGGCCAGAATCTGGCCCAGCGTGCCGCCCAGGCCCGGCTTGGCCAGAATCGGCGCGAAGCGCAGGACCAGCGCCTGGCCGGCGGCCGGCCCCGCAGCATTGCACCGGGCGATGAGCTGGTCCATCTTCCGCGCCGCTTCCGCCGCCATCGCCTGGCCCGCGCGCGTGTCCGGCAAATCCAGCGCCTGCGACGCGGCCGCCAGGTCGTCGTAAATCTTCAAATCGCCCGCCGCCTGGAGAAAATCGTTCACGTCCTGATGAAATTGGTCGAAGACCGGGTCATGCGGCAGCTTGGCCAGCATCTCCGGCATTTTCCCGAGCAACTGGCTGAAGTCGTCCTGCACGCGATGCTGCTGGTGCGCCAGTTCCTGCAACTCCATCTGCTCCATGCGCGACAACGGATTCGGCAGGGCGGCAAATCGCTCCAGCATTTGCGCCAGCGCCGCCTGCCGCTGCGCCAGTTTCACAAAGGCGTCCGCCGCCGCCACCAGGTCCACCACCGCCGCGATTTCCTGCGCCGGCACAAACACGCCTTTCACTTCCCCCTCCGTCATCGCCCCCAGTTCTTCGCTCAACTTCTTCATCGCCTCCGGGTCCAGCGCGCCGGCGGCGAGAAGCTGGCCGAGCTTGGCCATCGCCTGTTCCAGGGCGGCCAATTGCCCGGTGAGCGTTTGCTGGAACGACTGCTCCACGTCAAACATCGGCTCCTGCTGCAACAGCTTTTGCAGCGCCTTCTGATATTCCTCCATCAATTTCGCCAGCGCCGCCGCTTCCGCGCGCGCCCCCGGATCGGCCTTCTGCGCCAGCGCCGCCGCGTTGCGCGACCGTTCCGCCACCCGCTTGAGCCAGGCGTCGTTTTTGAAATACTGTTCAAAGAGCGCCTTCTTCGCCGCCTCCTGCCGCAACAGCGCCGCGTATTGTTCCGGCGTAATGATCTCCAGCCGGAACGGCCGGCTGAACGTCACGTTCGGCCCCTTCGGATAATTGTCCGCCGCCTCAAAATAGTAATCAATCACGTCCCCGGCCCGCACCCCCAGCTTGGCCAGTTCAAACGCCCCCGCCGCCTCCACCGATTGCGGCCCGCCTTGCGTTGTCAACTTCATGCTGAACGGGCGCTCCGTCGAGCGGTTCAACCCGCGCAGCCAGCCCACCCGCGTCACCGCGTAATCATCCGTCGCCTGCACCTTCACCGGCACGCGCGTCGTCGGCGTCGCCACCGCGTCCCGTCCCGGCTCGATGACAAATATCCGCGGCGCCCGGTCCGGAAGTATATTGAACCGGCCCCGCCGCGTTTCCGCCGACTCCAACCCGTCCTTGTCCCGCACCGAAAGACTGAACGCCACCGCCTCCTTCAGGGTGAAATTCCCGCTCACCACCGGATCGTTGGTCCGCGCCGGGGCCAGCGCCACGGTGACCGCCTTGCCCCCCAGCACCGGCGTCAGTTCAATCGCGCCCGATTTCAGCGGACGGTTGCTCGTCACCCGGAAACTCACCCGCGTCTCCTCCGGCAGCGCCTGCGCCTCCTCGCTCAACTTGCCCGTGTGCGCCGGTTTGCCCGTGTATTCGGGGAACTCCGTCGTCACTTCCACCTGCGTGATTTGCGGCGTGTTCAGCACCGTCACTGCAAACCGCCTGCTCCGCGCCGAACCGTCCGTCACCCAGTACTCCGTCGCCTCCCGCAAATTGGCCAGCGTTTGAAAAAACGACTTGTCCGGCGCCAGAAACATGATCGCCCGCGTCTCCTTCGCGCCCGTCCGCTGCACCAGCCATAATTTGTCCGCCCATCGCCCCGAGGTCCGCGCCCGCACTTCCATCTGGCCGCCGTAGAGAATGGTGGCCGCTCCCGGAGTCACTTGGATGTTTAACCGGCTGAACGGTGGATGGTCGCCGCGCGCGTCCAGAAAACGCGGCAGCACGGCCCGCACCACCTCCGGCGCGGCCAGCGCCAAAATCGCCCAGGCCAGCGCGCTCCAACACAA
>JBEKUQ010000588.1:0-2820 GCA_049514835.1 Verrucomicrobiota bacterium
ATCCAAGCCCGTCTCACCCGTCCTATCCGTCCTATCCGTCCTATGCGTCCCATCCTTTTCCTTTCCAAAATTGCACCTCAGTTGCACTTAATTTCACCTGGTTGCACCTAATTGCACCTGGTTGCAGTTCCAAGGGGGTGGGGGGGGCGCCCGCATCAGCCCTCCTCTTCCGCCAAAAAAGGAGCCGCTCCGCTGAAGGCTAATGAAGGCTAATGAAGCCAAATGAAGGTTAAAAAATAAGTTTTTTTCATGGCTCAGAATCTCCAATCCGCGCCCGCCCCACCCCAGGCGCGAACGCCCGCCCAATTCGCCGCCAGACAATTTGCGTTCGCCAAAAAAAACTTTGAACTTTGCGCCGGCAACTTTACACTTGGGCGTGAGCGTGCGTGCAGCGAATGCCTGAATTTTGAACCGTGAACCTGGAACGTTGAACTTGCAAAACAGACCTAAATCCGACCAGCTTCCCTCGTCCGCGCGCCAGCCCGGCCCTTCCGACCACAGTCTGGTCAGCGCCCTGGAGGGAACCATTGAGGCCGGCCTGAGAAACCTGGACGCCGAAGTCGCCCGTTTATTGCGCAACGACTTGATCCTTCGCCTGCGCTCGGCAGGCTCGGCCGTGGCGCAGCCCGTCCGCACCCCCTACATCAACACCATCCCGCCCGGAGCCGAGCCGCAGTATCCCGGCGATCGTGAGATGGAGCGGCGCATCAAGAGCCTGGCCCGCTGGAACGCCATGGCCATGGTCGTCAACGCCCAGCGCGAGGAAGCCGAGGTCGGCGGCCACATTTCCAGCTACGCCTCCATGGCCACTCTTTATGAGGTCGGCTACAACCATTTCTTCCATGGCGGCGACAGCGATCAATGGCCCGCCGACCTGGTTTATTTTCAGGGCCACACCAGCCCCGGCAATTACGCCCGCGCCTATTTGGAATATCGCTTGGACGAACGCCATCTCCACAATTTCCGGCGCGAACTGGCCGACGGCGGCGGCCTTTCCTCCTACCCGCATCCCTACTTGATGCCGGATTTCTGGCAATTCCCCACCGTCTCCATGGGGCTGGGCCCGCTCATGTCCATCTACCAGGCCCGCTTCATCCGCTACCTCAAGGCGCGCGGCCTGCTCCAAACGGAGAAGGAGCCGCGCGTCTGGGCCTTCGTGGGCGACGGCGAATCCGACGAGCCGGAAACCCTCGGCGCCCTCAGCCTGGCGGCGCGCGAGGGCCTGGACAACCTCACCTGGGTTGTCAACTGCAATCTACAGCGCCTCGACGGCCCCGTTCGCGGCAACGGCAAGATCATCCAGGAACTGGAAGGCGTTTTCCGCGGCGCCGGCTGGCATGTCATCAAAGTCATCTGGGGCTCCGCCTGGGATGACCTGTTTGCCCGCGACGAGACGGGCCTGTTGCTCAAGCGCATGGACGAGGCCCTGGATGGCGATTTCCAAAAATACACCGTCGCCCCCGGCAGCTACATCCGCCGCCATTTCTTCGGCCAATATCCCGATCTCCTCCACCTGGTGGACCATTTGTCCGACGACGACCTCACCCGCCTGGTCCGCGGCGGCCACGATCCGGTCAAGGTTTATGCCGCCTACCAGGCCGCCGTGCAACACCAGGGCGGCCCCACCGTCATCCTGGCCAAGACGATCAAAGGCTACGGCCTGGGCGAAGCCGGCGAAGGCCGCAACATTTCCCACCAGCAGAAAAAGATGAACGAAAAGGAGCTGCGCGAGTTCCGCGCGCGCTTCGACGTGCCCATCAGCGATGAAGATATTGCGGACACGCCGTTCTTCCGCCCGGCCAAGGATTCGTCCGAAACCAAGTATTTGTTGGAACGCCGCCGGAAGCTGGGCGGATTCGTCCCCCAGCGCCGGGTCAAGGCCGAACCGCTCAAGACGCCGCGCCTGGAGGCCTTCCAGGAATTGCTCAAAGGCACCGGCGCGCGCCAGGCCTCCACCACCAAGAGCTTTGTCCGTCTCCTCACCATGCTGACGCACGACCCCAACGTCGGCCGGCGCGTCGTGCCGATCATTCCCGACGAAGCGCGCACCTTCGGCATTGATCCGCTCTTCAGCCAGATCGGCATCTATTCCTCCAAAGGGCAGCTTTACGAACCGGTGGACAAGGAGGCTGGATTCAGTTATTACCAAGAAGCCAAGGACGGCCAGATTCTCGAGGAAGGCATCACCGAAGCCGGCGCCATGGCCTCCTTTGTCGCCGCCGGCACCGCCTACGCCAACCACGCCGTCAACCTGATCCCCTTCTATATTTATTACTCCATGTTCGGTCCGCAGCGCGTCGGCGATGAATTCTGGCTGGCCGGCGACAGCCGCGCCAAGGGCTTTTTGCTCGGCGCCACTTCCGGCCGCACGACCCTCAACGGCGAGGGCCTGCAACATCAGGACGGCCATTCCCCGCTCACCGCCTCCACCGTCCCCACTCTTTACGTCTATGACCCCGCCTTCGCCTTCGAAGTGGCGGCCATCATCTGCGACGGCATGAAGCGGATGTTCGAGGTGGGCGAGGAAATCATGTATTACCTTTGCCTTTACAACGAAGCCTGTCCTCAGCCGCCCATGCCGCCCGGTTGCGCCGACGGCATCATCAAGGGCCTCTACAAATTCAAGCCCGGTCCCGACGGCAAAGAGCATCGCGCCCACCTTTTCGGCAGCGGCAGCATCATCCATTCCGCCCTCCGCGCCCAGGAAATCCTGGCCGCGCGCTACGACGTCTCCGCCGACGTCTGGAGCGCCACCTCCTACAAGAATCTCCGCAACGAAGCCCTGCTGGCCACGCGTTGGAACATGCTCCACCCGGCCCA
>JBEKUQ010000589.1:0-2817 GCA_049514835.1 Verrucomicrobiota bacterium
CATACGGTTTCCTTTCGGTTCGTTGTTTTTCTTTATTCGGACAACAACGTTCTACCGGAAGGAAACCTTCCTTGCCACTTCGCCCTTAATGTTATCAAACCATATATTTGCATTATTCTGTTCAACAAAGGACAAGGGGGTCAAACCAGAATGGCGCTTATTCAAGGCATAACACTTTGGCGCTCAATTACTTGCAAAAGCAGTGTTTCCAGTCCCGTTAGGGACGACGTCTTTGTAGAACTCAAACCAAAAACTCCCTCAGCTCCGTCGAGCCGTGACTGGTTTTCGACGCGCCATCCCTTCGGCTCCCGTAGCGCAGACTTCCATGTCTGCCGGGTCGCGGGCTTCCCAGCCCGCCGGGCTTGTGGCCTCATCGCCTGGCCGCGTCCATTCCATTCCGCCTTTTCCTCCTCTGTGACGCCAAACGATATTTCCAGCCCTGAAAGACAGCCCAGGGCAAAGCACAGCGGCGCCCTGGGTTTGCATCAGGAATCCGTGGTAAAATCCTCGCGAAAATGAGCGGCTCTGACGTGTCGCAGGCCAAGAGTTCCATCCGGCTTGGGCCTTGGCGCGTTGAAAGACCCTTCTTGCCCGTGGCCTCCGCGAAATCCCTGGCGCGGCTCCTGGGGTTGCCGCCTTGCTGCAATGCTATTTATAATTTAGCATTTATAATCTATCCTTTCCCCGCCCTGGCTCCCGCTAGTTCCCCAGGTAGAGCGACACCGGAATGGCATGCCCTTCCGGCGTCAAGAAAAGTGAGTCGCCCAGGCGCGGCGCCGTGACCGGATTGGTGCTGCCCAGCCAGCGCGCCCCCCCCAGGGGAGTCTCCACGCCGGCCGTGCTGACCGATTCCACCGCCCGCCGGCTCCCCGGCCGCGAGTCGCTCCCGCCCGCCCCCTGGTCCAACTTCGGCGAAAACCAGACGCCCACGGTCAGCGCCGTGCAAACCGTCAGGCCCAGCGCGTAAGCCAGCACGGCCCGGACGCGGAAGGCCGGGCCCCATTTTTCCAAAAAGCTCGATGGGCCCTCCCCATGCTCGATGCGGTTGATGATCCGGTCCGGCAGCAGTCGAAAATAACCCGGTGGCGGCTGCTCATGCCGTTTCAACGCGATCATCTTCTCCACCGAGATCGCCGGTCTTGATTGTCGCTCCATGCTCTTGCTTGATTACAGATATTCGGTCAAGTAGGCCTGCAACTGCTGCCGCGCGTAAAACAACCGGGAGCGAACCGTGCCCACGTTGCAATCCATGATCTCCCCGATTTCCTCGTGCGACAGCCCCTGGATGTCGTGCAATACCACTACCATTCTGTGGTGTTCTGACAGCTTTTGCATGGCGGCGTTCAATTTTTCCTGCAACTCCGCCAGGCTCAGGTCCCGCCGCGGCGTGTTTTGCGAGACCAGCGCCACCAGATCCGGGTCGTGCTCCGCGTTGAAATCCATGTCATTGAGGCTCATCTGCACCCGGTTCTTCCGCTGCTTGAGAAAGTTGATGGTCTTATTGACAGCGATGCGATAGACCCACGTGTAAAAGCTCGAATCCCCCTTGAACGACTTCAGCGCGCGATACCCCTTGATGAACGCATCCTGCGCCAGATCGTTGGCGTCCTCGTGGTTGGCCGTCATGTGATAAACCGTCGCGTAAATCCGTTCCTGATAGCGCCGGATCAGCTCGTCGTAGGCCGAGGTGTCGTCCCGCTGAGCCCGCCGGACCAGCGCCAGGTCCTCTTCCGGCTGGGCCGCCGGCGGCGGATCCGGTTCTGGGATGGGCAGTGCATGCATCGGTTTTTCGAGTTCAGCTTTCGTAGTTGGCAACGGTTACAGCATGGTTATGGCGCTACAGCGCACTAGGCTGCAGCGCACTGGCTGCAGCGCACTGGCTGCAGCGCACTAATATACAACCCCCAGCGCCGCGGTTTGTTCCGCCAAAAAATGGGTCAAGCCCGCCAGTCTGGCCCGCCCTTCCGAGGCCGGCAGCGCCGCCAGCGCCTGCCGCGCCGCGGACAAATAATGCTGGATGACCGTCCGGCATTCGCCGAAGGCCTCGTATTTTTCGATCAGCCCGACCAGGCCGGCCAGATGGGCGCGGTCCCAGTTTTGCACCCATTGCCGCAACAGACGCTGGTCCTCCGGCGTGGCCCGGTCCCGCACGATCAAGACGGGCAGCGTCATTTTGCCTTTGGCCAAATCCCCGCCCAGCGACTTGCCTGCGGCCGCCTCCGAACCCAGCACATCCAGGCAGTCATCATACAATTGATAAGCCGTGCCCAAGGCCAAGCCGTATTGCCGCAAGGCTTCCCGGCGCGGCGCGGTGGCCTTGCTGAGAAGCCCGCCCAGTTGGCACGACAAGGCAAAAAGCTCTGCCGTCTTCATGGCCAGCACTTTGAAATAATGGCTGCGCGCCACCCCGAAATCCCCCCGGCTGCGCGTCTGCAAAATCTCCCCGGCGCAAACCGTGTTGGTCGCCGCGGCCACCGCCCGGCAGATTTCCGGGGTGGGAAAACTGGCGGCCAGCTTCAAGGCATGGGCAAAAAGGCAGTCCCCCAACAGCACCGATACTTCCGTCCCCCAATTGGCCGCCAGACTGGGCCGGCCCCGTCGCAAATCCGCCTCATCAATAATATCGTCATGCACCAGGGTGGCCAGATGAACCATCTCGATGATCACCGCCACCGTCAGATGGGAGTTGTTCAATCCTCCGGCCGCCTGGCCGCTCAACGCCACCAGCACCGGGCGCAACTGTTTGCCCTGCGCGGCCAGCGCATATTGGGCATAAGCCACGATTTGCGGTTCGAACTCGCCGGCTTGGGCCATCAG
>JBEKUQ010000590.1:0-2816 GCA_049514835.1 Verrucomicrobiota bacterium
GTTCCCCGGGCCGTTTCCCGCCAACCCAACCCCGCCCAAGCCCCTCCATCTCCTTGGCCTCTGTGATCTCCTGTTCAATTCGTTTGATGGCGGCCTTGCCGCGCCAAAAAAAAGCAAAAAAAGTTCTTGCCAAGTGTGACGGGCGTAACATATAGTGCCTGTGACGCCTGTCACATTTATGAAGAAAACGATGCGCATCACCGAGGCCGAATGGGAGGTCATGGCCGTGGTCTGGGACCGCACGCCCGCCGCGGCCAGCACGGTGTTTGAGGTGCTGGAGGAGCGCAAGCAGTGGACGCTGGCCACGGTGCGCACCCTCCTGCGGCGCCTGGTCAACAAGGGCGCCCTGCGCCAGGAGTCCGAGGGCAAGCGCTACCTCTACACGCCCCTGATTTCCATGGCGGAATGCGTCCGGCGGGAAAGCGAGTCCTTCCTCGACCGGGTGCTGGGCCGGGCGCCCTCCGAGGCCATTTTGCACCTCGTCAAACGGGCCGATTTGTCGAGGGACGACATCCAGGAACTGCGCCGCATCCTGCGCGGCAAGGAGAAATGAACATGAACCACTTGCTACATCCCGTCCTCTTTCCGTGGGTCCTGCAAACCACCTGGCAGGCGGCCGTGCTGGCCGGGCTGATTCTGGCCGCGCAATGGCTCTTGCGCAAACGGCTCTCCCCCGCCTGGCGCTACGGCCTCTGGCTTCTGCTCGTCGTGCGTTTATTGATGCCGGTCTCGCCGCACAGCGCCTTCAGCATTTTCAATCTGGCCAGGACCGCGCCCAAGCCACCTGTGACCGCCGCTTCCACACCCGGCCTGGACAAGGCCGTCGTGCGTCAGCCGGTTGGAATTATCCCGCGGGATGTCCCCCTCCTTGCCGAACCGCAAAGAGCGGCCCTGGTGGTTCCCGCGCCGCCGGCGGCCAAGGCGTCAGCCAAGGTGGATTGGTATGCTGTCGCGTTTTGCGGATGGCTGGCGGGCGTCTGCTTTTTCGGCGCGCGGCTGGTTTGGACCAACGCCCGCTTCCGCGCGCGGATTGCCAGGTATCAGCCCGTCGCCGATGAGAAGGTGACGCGGCTGTTCCACGATTGCCGCGCCGCTTTCCAGATCACCCAGCCGATGCGCTTGATTGAAAGTGAGGAAGTGGAAAGTCCGGCGGTCTATGGGCTTGGGCGCAAGTGGCTGCTGCTGCCCGACGGCGTTTTCGAACGTTTCTCAACAGGAGAACTTCGCCACATCTTTCTGCACGAACTGGCCCATGTCAAACGGCGCGACATCGAGGTCAATTGGCTCGCCGCCCTGCTGCAGATTCTGCACTGGTTCAATCCCGTGCTCTGGCTGGCTTTTGCCCGGATGCGCGCCGACCGCGAACTGGCGACCGACGCGCTCGCCCTGGCCCACGTCGGCAGGACGGAAAACGTCCGCTATGGCGAGACGATATTGAAAGTGGTGGAGAATCTCGCCCGCGGAGCCGTTCAACCGGGGTTGGTGGGCATTGCGGAAGGCAAAGCGGGCCTGAAGGAGCGCCTCTGCGCCATCGCTCGCAGCGGAGCGGCCCGGCCCTGGCGCTGGGCGGCCATCGGCACGGCGGCCCTGGTCGCCGCCGTCGGCCTGACCACGGCGCGGCAAACCCATCAGCCGGAGGCAGCCGGAAAGCCGCAAGCCACGGCCATTTCGAGCAATTTAAGCGCGGGCGCCGCCCCGGCTCCGCAGGTCGTTCATGTGCCGATGCGCCTCTTCGTCTTCCGGGTGTCGGACTATGAGAGTGGAACCCCGTTGGCCGGAGCCACCGTGGCTGTTACCTCGGAACTCTTCGATGGGATGTCCATA
Source organism: Verrucomicrobiota bacterium (assembly GCA_049514835.1). Taxonomy (GTDB): domain Bacteria; phylum Verrucomicrobiota; class Verrucomicrobiia; order Limisphaerales; family Palsa-1400; genus JBEKOF01. The sequence goes on from JBEKUQ010000590.1 coordinate 1,825, forward strand.
CAACAGGAAGCGCGCACCGGCGCGGACGGCCGCGCTTATGTCCCCATCACTTCCTCCCTGTCGGAATTGAAGCGCCTGGCGTATGTGGCGCAAAAGACCAATTATCTGACGCTACAAGGAGAGTGGTTTGATCAGGAACTCTCGCTGCTGGGTGATGAATACGCGGTCAAGTTGAGCCAGGGCACGGAAATTGGCGGGAGCGTTGTGGACGAGAATGGAAAGCCGGTCGCCAACGCCGAGGTTTCGTTCGATCAAGGGATGAGGTTGCTGCTTTCCGCCGGCCATTACCGCACCGACCACGCCGAATTGTGGGTCGTGCCGCCCGGACAACACGTGGCCGTCACAGGCCCGGACGGCGCTTGGAAGGCAAAGTGCATCTGGCCGGACTTCCAATGGGCTTCGCTGAGAATTCATCATCCGGACTTTGCGGACATCGCCTTTTCCACCGACCTGACCAGCGCCATGCAGGCCGAAGGCAAAGGCGTGAAGGTTTCCTTCGCCGACTTGACCAACCGCGCCGTGCGGCTGACTTTGAGCAAAGGCGTCGCCGTCAAAGGCCGTGTCATTAACGAAGCCGGGGCGCCGTTTCCCGGGATAAAAGTCAGTTACGCCGAATTGTTGACTTCGGAGCACGCTCGCGACCAGCTCCTCGGCCAGCGCGCCATCACGACGGATGCCGCCGGGAAATTCCAACTCGATCACGCTCCGCTCAAGCACCTGTTCTTCATGGTGCAGACCCCCGGTTACGGCCCGGCGGTCGCTGAACTGGACCCGGCGGCGCCCGGCTCCGACGTGGAATTGCGCCTGGCCAAGGGCATAAAACTGAGCGGCGCGGTCAAGGACGATTCGGACAATCCGCTGGCCAACGCGCGCGTTGCTTTTGCGGACTACAGCATCTGGCGCGGCATCCAATGGGAAACGGTCACCGATGGCAATGGCCGTTTCCAGTGGAACGACGCCCCGGCGGAGGTGTTTCAACTCCAAATTCAGAA
>JBEKUQ010000591.1:0-2816 GCA_049514835.1 Verrucomicrobiota bacterium
TCGCCGAAATAAACCAGGCACCACGGCACGAACAGGGCGGCCACCATCGCGCCGAAGTTTGAACCGCTGTTGAAAATGCCTGTGGCGAAGGCGCGTTCGCGTTTGGGAAACCACTCCGCGACGGTTTTGATGGAAGCGGGAAAGTTCCCGCCTTCGCCCACGGCAAAGGCGCTGCGCACCAGAATGTGCATCGTCACCAACCGCCCCACGAACGCATTGGCCATGCCGAACAACGACCAGAGGATGAGCGAGAGCGACAGGCCGATTTTTGTGCCGATTTTGTCAATGAGCGGGCCGGCGATGATGGTCATTCCGGCGTAAAAGGCGGTGAAAAAAGAAGTCAAATTGGCAAAGTCCGTGTTCGTCCAACCGAAGCCGCCCTTCTCGACTGGCGCGCAAAAGATCGGATCCTTCAGGTAGCTGATGACCTGCCGGTCAAGGTAATTGAAGGTCGTGGCGAAAAACAGCAGCCCGCAAATCACCCAGCGGTAATGGCTGGTGGCGGGCCGGCTTGCCGTGCTGGAATTCACAAGATCCAAAACCTTAACCAAAAGCCGCGCTGCGCCGCAAGGTACTTTCCCGCATTCATCAGTTTTGGCGATGACTTTTGCGTTGTCACCCTCCCGGCCCGCTCTAAGCTTCGTCCATGAAAAATTCCGCAACACTGGGAAAATTCTCCTTTGGCATGGGCGACCGGTTCGCCCATCAGGCCGCGGCCCAATTGCAGGCCGTCATCATGGCCGCCAAACAAGGTGTCGAGGTCACGCCCGTCTGGAACAAATCCAATCGCGAACACATTATCATCGGCTCCAAGCCGGCCAGCGTCCGCGCGGCGGCCGCACAGGCCGTCCAACAACTCGGCTGGAAAAATCCGTGGCACGTGGACGCCGACCATATCCGGCTCGACACCGTGGACGCCTTTCTCGATTCCTCGGACTTTTTCACCATTGACGTCGCCGAATCCATTGGACGGCCCGCGCCGGAAGCCGCGTTGCGCGCCTTTCTGGACCGCCATGACGAGCTGGGCGGGCGCCTGGAAATCCCCGGCATCCCGAGGGCATTCGAGCTAAAGCGCACTGATGTCTCCCGCGTCGCCGCCAAGTATCTTTGCGCCGTGCAGGAAGCGGGCAGGATCTTCCGGCACATCGCCCAGGCCAAAGGCGCGGGAAATTTCATTGCCGAGGTTTCCATGGACGAAACCGACAGCGCCCAGACCCCGCCCGAACTGCTCATCATTCTGGCGGCGATGGCCGATGAAAGAATCGCCTTGCAAACCATCGCCCCCAAATTCACGGGGCGCTTCAACAAGGGCGTGGATTACGTTGGCAATGTCAGCCAGTTCGAGCGCGAATTCAGCGAAGACCTCGCCGTCATCGGCTATGCCGTGAAGAATTACGGTCTGCCGCAAAACCTCAAACTGAGCGTCCATTCCGGCAGCGATAAATTCTCCATTTACCAGCCCATCCGGCGGGCTTTGGCCAGATGCAACGCCGGGCTCCACCTCAAAACTGCCGGCACCACCTGGCTGGAAGAATTGATCGGCCTGGCCGAGGCGGGCGGCGAGGGCCTCGCCCTGGCGCAGGAGATTTATGCTCAGGCCCTGGATCACCGCGCCGAATTATGCGCCCCTTACGCCTCGGTCATTGACATTGACCCCGCCAAACTGCCGGGCAAGGACCAAGTCGCCCGCTGGACCTCGGCGCAATTCGCCGCCGCGCTGCGTCACGAGCCGAGCCGCGCCGAATTCAACCCGCATTTGCGCCAGTTGCTGCACGTCGGCTACAAAATCGCCGCCCAACAAGGCCCGCGCTACCTGGAAATGCTCGAGGCCTGCTCCGAAACCGTCGCCCGCAACGTCACCTTCAATCTCTTCCAGCGCCACCTCAAACCGCTCTTGTTCGATTAGACAAACGTGGCCGTTGATCTCTGCGGCGAAAGCTCCGCTTGCTCTGCCCACGCCAAACGAGGTATGTTTACCTCATGACTCGAATCCAAGTCAGCCCCGACGTCCATTTCGGCAAGCCTTGCGTCGCAGGCACGCGCGTCCCTGTCCAATCCGTTTTGGAGTTGGTCCGGGAGGCGATTCCCTTCGAGGCCATCATTCGCGACTATTATCCCGACCTCAAGCCTGAAGACATTAAGGCCTGCATCCAATACGCCATTGATGTGGTCCAGACCGAAGACATCCACTTGAGTGTCGCCTCTTGAGGTTCCTGCTCGACCAGGACGTTTACGCGCTCCCTGAACAGGCACGGTTTTTATATTGCAAGATTATCCCGGCAGTGGCGTATTGGTTGGCGGGACGACTTGGTCCGGTGGCCAGGTTGACCAGATTAGAACGAGAAGCCGGAAAGGCCCTGCAACGAAAACATTTTTATGAAAGCTATTGGCACAGTGAAACTTCAGAGAACCATGGCCGCCGCCGCGGTTGGCCTCGCCCTCGGCTGGCTTTGCTGGAGCGGGCAGGGCGTGGCGCGCGCCCAAACCGCGCCCGCCAACCTTTCGCCCGCCTTGCTGGACGTGGTGAAATTGGCCCAGGCCCACATGCCGGAGGATATTATCATAGCGCAAATCAAGAATTCCGGGGCCACTTACTCGTTGAGCGCCGACGATATTCTTTATCTCAACAGCCAGGGCGTCTCGACCAATGTCATCTCGGTGTTGCAACAAATGAGACCGGCGGCGCCCCCGGCCTACCCGGCGCCCGCGCCTGTGCCCATCCCAACCACGCCAGCCCCGCCGGCCTACCCGGCGCCAGCTCCCGTGCCGAACGTCCCGGCGCCGCCGGATGCTTACGTGCCGCCCGTCGCGCCGCC
>JBEKUQ010000592.1:0-2815 GCA_049514835.1 Verrucomicrobiota bacterium
GATGAGTCCGTATTTTTCCTCGATGGCGGCGCTGTGGGAGGCGATCTCGAAGGAGCCGGCGTTTGTGGTGTGGAACCGACTCTCCGTGCCACTGGACGCGGCGGCAGGGTTGGCGCTGGCGGCGGCCGGGATCGGGCTGCTGCTGCTCAAGAATTGGTCGCGGCTGCTTTCCAACGGCTGGGCGGTCTATACGGTGATTTCGGTGTTTTTGAATTTGGCGGTGTTGTTGGTGGCGCTGCACCGGGTGCTGGCGGGCGCGCTGGAATCTGGCAGCACAGGGGCCGTTGCGCTGGTGCTGGCGGCGGGGGCGATCGGAGCGTTGCTGACGCTGGTTTATCCGGTTGTTCTACTTTACTTTATGGGGCGGCCCAAGGTGGTTCGGGCGCTTAAGGAGGGGGAAGTAAATTAAGACGCGCAGGTGAAGCGATGCTACAGGAGGGCGGAAATCTGGATTGAGAAATGGTCATTGGGAATTGGTCATTGGTTATTTGAAGACGTTTGCGCGAAGGCACCCGGCCTGCTTTTGGCGGCGGGCGTTACGCAATTCCGCCCCGGCAAGCCCGATGTTTTGCGGGGCGGGCAGCACTCGGTCTATTGATCCTTCAGCCAGACGATGGAGCGGCCGCCACGGTTGAGGCGGGCGTAGTTGGGAACAGCGGTGAGGGGCGTGCCGTCGGCGAAGGCGCCTTTGATGACCATGACGCCGCCGAGGAGGCTGGCATTCCATTCGGTGGAAAGGGCGGAGTCCGGAGGGAGAACGGCGTTGAGATTCTGGTCCACGCTTTCCAGGTTGTAGAGAAGCGGGCCGTAGCGCAGGGCAACGCGGCCGGCGTCGGCGGCGATCTGGGGGCCGGCCTTGACGCGCTGGACCTTCATCGGCAGGACCAAGGTGATGGTGTCGCCGGTCTTCCAGTCCCGGGTGATGGCGGCATAACCGTTTTGCACGACGGGAGAGAGCGGCGAGCCGTTGACGGCGAGGGAAGAGAGGCCATCGCAACTTGGGGTGGCGGTGTAGAGCTGGCTGACCGCGCGGTTGGGAACGCGAATCTTGATGGTGAAACGACCGGACTTGGCCGGATTGACGGCAATGGAGACGTTGCCGCTCCAGGGATAGTCGGTGGTTTGCACCATCTGGACGCTGCCGCCGGCAAAATGGTCCACCGTGATGGAGCTTCCGACAAAGAGATTGACGTAAAGACAGTCGGCGCTTTTGGCATAGATCCATTCGGGCAGCATGAAGAGGGTGCGGGGAATGTTGCCGACACAGCAGGGACAGACATGCCAGAGGTAGCGGCGCTGCTGAGAATCCAGGGGATTGGTGTAAGTGTAGTTCTTGCCGTCGAGATCAACACTGCCGAGGATGGCATTGTAGAGGGTTTCTTCGTAGAGGTCGGCATAACGGGCGTCCTGCCAGGCCATCTGCATTTTGTGCTGGAAGAAGACTTCGCCGCAATCGGCGCAGGATTCGCAATAGGCATTGTTGGGCAGGGAGAAGTCGCGGCCAAAACCTTCGGAGGTTTCGCCGCTGCCCACGCCGCCGGTGACATAATACTTCTTATTGACAATGCTGTTCCACAACGATTGGACGGCGCTTTGATAGTCCACGTCGCCCGTTTCCATGGCCACGTCGGCCATGCCCGAGTAGCAATAAACCGCCCGGACGGCGTGGCCGACGGCTTCGTATTGGCGGGTGACGGGAAGCTGGCTCTGGTCGTATTCCGAGCCGTTCTTGCGACAGTCGAGGAGGAACCTGGCCAGCTCGACGTATTTGCGGCCCTTGCCCGCGCCTTCCTTGACTTCGATGAATCTGGCGAGGCGGACGAGGACTTGCTCGAGTTCTTCGTGACCATCGTACCAAGAGCGTTTTGGCGCGGGGCCGAAGTGATTGCACCAGCAATCGGCCAATCGCTTGGCGGCGTCCAACATGCGGGTATCCTTGCCGCCGGTCATCTGAAAGTGGTCTATGGCGGCCTCGATAAAGTTGCCGGCCTGGTAGCCTTCGTGGTCATCCTTGTTGATCCAACGGCGGTGGCCTGTCAGGGTGCATTCGGTGTGGAGGTAGCCATCCGGCTCCTGTGCGGCGAGGATGATGGGAACCCAGTCCTGGACGGTTTTTCGCATGGCGGCCTGGGCCTGGATGATTTCGGGGTCTCCCTGCGGATCCACTTCGAGGGCCAGGCAGATAGATTGCAAGGTGTTATAGACCCAGGTGTTGGCGAATGGGGCGCCGACATGGTTGGTGTAGGGCCGGCCGGCCAGCTTGTTGCCCGCCTGGACGAAGTTTTCAAGACCGCCTTCCGGCAGTTTGGGATCTTCGATTTTGCTGACGCAGTGAGGGATCCAGTTGACGATGAGGCTCTTGAAGCGATTGCTCCAGAACGGGCTGGTGATCTGGTAGGGAGTCGTCCAAACCGTGTCCAAGTGCGTAGGCGGCGGCGGCGGGTCCACTGTGACATTGAGGGTATCGGAGGCGGTCAATTGCCCATCGTCGGCGGACAACTTGAGGACATAGAGGCCGGGCGCGGAGAAGCGGGCGGTGGTGACCGCGGCGGCCGCGTCGCCAAAGGTGACTGAGCCTGGGCCGCTCTGGCGGGTCCAGCGAACGGTGGGGACTGGATTTGGTTTGCCGTCGTCTTTGACGGTGCCGCTGAGATAGGTTTGTCCGGGCTGGACCACCACGCGGTCCACGCCCGCCGCCACCGACGGCGGGAAATTGGGGGAAGCGCCGGTGTCATAGACCCTCCATTGGAGAAGGCCGGAGGAGGCGGGGCCAGCGGAATCGAACACGAGTCTGAGTTTGCTGGTGGTGATGTCG
>JBEKUQ010000593.1:0-2803 GCA_049514835.1 Verrucomicrobiota bacterium
CAACGGGGTGCGCCAGGCCCTCATCAACGAGGGCAAGGTGGACGTGCATGTGGCGCCGGGGATGACGGTGCCAACGAATCTTTTTGCCGTGATGGCCCTGAACACGACGCAGCAAATCACTTCCATCACCGCGGAATTTCCGGCGGCGACCCAGCTTCAATCGCTGGGGAGCAACGGCCCTTACCAGTTGTACAAGGTCCAATTCTCCCAGTTGGGGGAAAACATGGTCACCATCAACTATGGCGGCAATCAGACGATGTTCCTGGAATTCCTCGTCACCGAGCCGATCGAAACGCTCTTCAAGAAACGGGCCGCGTTCCTGGTCAGCCACCAACAGTGGGCCGGCGTGACAGATTGGTTCAACGGACTTTTCGCGGATTGGAACGAAAATGACCAATTCCGCAACAGCCCGACCAATTACGACACCATTTCCGGGTTTGTCGTCTATGAATGCGCCAGCGACGACGCCGGGGAATCGCGGCCCGCCTACCTGGGGGAGAAGGAGTCGGTTTATCCGGTGCAAAGCGAGGTTTCAGCGCTGGATCTTTACATCACCAATTTCGTCTGGCCGCCCGGCCCGACCGGCGGCTTGCAGCGCAAAACCAACGAAACTTACGCTTATGGCGTCTATGGCATTGACGACTGGCACCAACTGCGCGCGGGCGGCAATCTGAGCCTGGGACGAACGTACGATTACCCGCATATTGTTGACATGTGGCTGGGCATGTACAAGGTGGCCAAGTACAATCCGCAAATCACCACCGCGTGGGCCGCCACCAACTATCTCCAGGCCGCCTGGGGCACGGCGCTCGCCCTCTACACCGTGGCCGGGGCGGGCAATTCCACCCCCGGCCTGATGAGCGAGGTCGTCTTCCTCGATTTGCTGGCCGCCCTCCAGACCGAAGGCATGACCAGTCAATACAATCAATTGCTTCCCTACTGGGAAGCCAAGGTCGCCTATTACGCCACCGGCAACCCGAACCTGTTCGGGTCCGAATACGGCTTCGATTCCACCGGCTTCGAGGCGGCCCAGGCCTTCGCCAAATACGCCGTGACGCACGCCGGATCGGACGCGGCCATGGGCTCGGCCAATCCGGCGCTGTTTTTACAGCAGGCGAGCAACTTCATGCACACGGAGGTGACGGCGAATATGTTTGACAGGGGCTTCCTGGAGACCGCCTATTACCATTACGGCAGCGATTTCCGCGCCGGCGGCAGCGACAACTTCTGCCTGTCCTACATGACGCAAATGGGCGGCTGGGGATTGCTGGATTACGCGTTGAACTACGCCACGAATTTCCCGGATTATCTGCGCCTGGGTTACGGTTCCTTCCTGGCCGGGTGGGGCATCATGAACACCGGCACGCCGGCCTCCAATTACGGATTCTGGTATCACGGCTTGAACAATGACGGCGCGTGCGGCGGGGGCTACGAACCGCAGGCTGATTGGAATACCTGGCTGGGCCAGCCGACGCATCGCGGCCCCTGGTATTATTCCTGCGAACAAAACCTCGGCTTCTGCGGCGCGGTGCGCGAAGCCGCGACGGTCCTGGCGGACGATCCCATCTTCGGGCGGTTTTGCTTTGGCGGGCTGGTCCAGACCAACGGCAGCGCCATGGAGATTGTTCCGCTGGATGGCATCCGCCGTCGCTTCCATGCCCTGCTGTCCAACGGGACGCTGCATGTTATGCTTGACGCGGACCGGTTCGCCTCCAACCAGCCGCTGGCGCTGAATTCCGATTTGTCGGGAATCACCGTGCAGATCGAGAGCGACAATCCCGCCGCGCACGTTGTGCCCTTGCATCTTTCCGCCCCGGTCAATGCGTCCTACACCATCATGGCCAACGCGGTCCTGGTCGCCTCTGGCACGCTGACGGCGGGGCAGGACACGATCATTCCATTGCTCGTTGAGGCCAATGCCAACGTCGCGCCGGAAACGTTCAGCATATCGTATTAGGGGTGGAGCAGGGGCGATTGAGCCAAATCGGAGGGCAGCGGTCTTGGCACGGCGCCCGAATCATTAGCGACAGGCTCCCGGCTGCACCCAAAAGGTGATCCGGTTTGGAAGGAAGATTCCGTCGGCGAGACGCCGACGGGTGCAACCGGGACGGTCGCGCTCCCCAGAAAGTCGCTAATGATTGGGGCACGGCGGGCAAAGCGCCTTTACAAGATGCCGGGTGGCTGCTAACTTGCGCCTGATGAGTCAAAGCGCCATTCCAGTGACCGAGGCCGCCAAGAATTTTCTGCGGGTGGTTGAAGAGGTCGAGCGAAGGCGCGAGCCTGCGGTGCTCACCAGGGAAGGCAGGCCGGTAGCCACCCTCAACCCCGTGCCGGGCGTCGCCCAAACCTGCGCCGAGCTGGCGGCGCGCTGGCGGGAGTTGGACAGATTGCCGGCGGACGAAGGCAGCGCCTTTGCCGATGACCTTGAACTTGGGCGCGCCACGCTGCCACCTGTCAAGCCGGCATGGGACTGATCCTGGACACTTCGATCCTGATTGCCGAGGAACGCGGGAGGTTTGATTTCAAAGGCATTCGTCGGCGCCTCGGCATGAAGTTGGGTTTGACATTGAACTGTCGGGTGGCGGCGGGGTCCAAATTGAATATGGCCCGCAAAACCAGCAAAATGGGGGGATTCACGTTGATTGAAATTCTGATCGCGGTTGTGCTTGTCGTTCTTTTGTTTGCGGTCGCGATTCCGATGCTCACTCGCAAGCACCCTGAATATCCTGGGCATATGGCTTGCATCACCAACCTCCGAATGATTGATGCCGCCAAGGGGCAGTGGGCGTTGGAAAATCAGAAA
>JBEKUQ010000594.1:0-2802 GCA_049514835.1 Verrucomicrobiota bacterium
GAGGGCGAGCCACGAAGAATTTTGTCTCACACCCGGGAACAGCGGATGGACACGAATGGTTCCACGGAGGTCTATCGTGCAGCGGCAGGTTCGTGGCTGGAGGCGCCTGGGTTCAGCGGCGCTCATCAGAGCGCCGCCACAGGGTTGGGACGATGCGACGCGCCTAATGCGGGTGGTGGCCTGTCTCCAATTCGCGGACCAAATCTTTCGTCTGATAGACCTTGTTCAAGGCCTCCAGTATCGCCGGCGAGGCGACGGAAGTCGCCCGCCCCTGCTTGTCGCTGAAGGCGTAGTCCCACGGCAGGCCCTCCAAATTTCCGTCAAATATAATTCCAACAAACTCGTTGGCGCGGTTCACAACGGGGCTGCCGGAGTTGCCGCCAATGATGTCGTCCGTGCTCACGAAATTGAGCGGCGTGCTCAAGTTCAGCTTCGATTTCCGCTTCTCCCACAGGGGCGGCAGATCAAACGGCACGCGGTTGTTCATTTCCTTGGCCCGCTGGTAAATGCCGGCCATCGTGGTGATCGCCGGCACCGGCTTGCCCTCCTCCTCGTAGCCCTTGACGGTGCCGAACGACAGCCGCAGCGTGAAGGTCGCGTCCGGATAGCCTTGGTTGCCCAGCAGCGCGTTGCGCGCGCGCGCAATCGCCGCGTGCGCTTGTTGTTTGATTTCGTTTTGCTCATCGGAAACTTTGCGGAGCGCGCGCGCCGCCGGATCAATCAGCCGCGCCACTTCAATCATCGGATCGCGCGCCGCCATCACCGCGCCGGCGCCGCCTTCGTAAAGCTGCTTGCGGAACGGCACGTCGCGCACCTTCGTTGTATTGATCAATTCCACCGCCCGGTCGCGCGGCGATTTGCCGGCCAGCACTTTTTGGACGAGTTCGTCATTGTCGCCAAAGGTGGTCGCCAGAAACGTGAGCGAGTCCGACAGCGTGAGAATTTCCATGTCGTTGTAAATCGGCTCCTCCGAAAAAAGGGCCAGTTCCAGCGAGATTTTGCCCGAATCCGAATACTCGCGCAGCCGCTCGCCGTTGGGTTTGCTGCGTTCATCCCCGGCGCGCAGCAGCGTGCGCGCGAGCTTGAAACTTTCGGAATGGAAACCCTGCGCGCCTTCCAGCAGCGTAGAACGCGCCGCCTGCGCGGCCAGCGTCGTCGTCGCCTGGGCAATTTTATCATAGGCGGCGAGCGCCTCGGCCTGGCTGGCGTTGGCCGAAGCCAGACGCGCCTTGAACTCCGCCTCCGCCTTGGCCTTCGGCCCCATCAAATCCGGATCCAGCAATCCGGCCAGGCGGCCGTCAATCGCCTTGCGGCTGTTTTGCACCCCGAAGAAAAGCTCGCGCGCGCGCCGCGCGTTTTCCTCGGTGCGATTGCTCCAGGTGCCCACCAGCACTTCCAATCGCTTCAGCACGCCCAGGCGGAATGGCAGCGCCTGGTCTCGCAGAAATTCCAATTCCGCCATCGTCAGCATCCGGCTGGTGCCGCCGGGATGGCCCGACACAAAAACGAGGTCCCCATCGCGCGGGCCGGCCGGTGAAAACCGCAAATAATCTTTCACCTTGGCCGGCTGCCCGTTTTCGTAGGCGCGGAACAGACAGATGTCGAGGTCGTAGCGCGGGAATTCAAAATTGTCCGGATCGCCTCCGTAAAACGCGATCTGCTGTTCCGGCGCGAACACCAGCCGCACGTCCGTATAGCGTTTGTAGCGATACAATTGATACGCTCCGCCCTGCCACAGCGTCACCACGTCCGAGCGCAGCCCGGTGCGGTCCTGCGACTCCTTTTCAATGTCCGCGGTCACCTTGCGCCGCGCCAGGAACGCCGCCGCCGCGTCGGCCCCCGCCGGCACCGCCGCGTTGACGCGCGCCGTCACGTCCTCGATGGATTGCAGCACGTTCAGCTCCAGGTCCAGGCATTTGATTTCCTCCGCCCGCGTGCGCGCGTAGAAGCCGGTCTTGAGATAATTCTTCTGCGGCGTGCTGAATTTTTGCAGGGCGTCCGCCCCGACGTGATGGTTGGAAATCAACAGCCCGTCCTCGCTGACAAAACTGCCCGAACCGCCGGAATTAAAGCGCACCGACGCTTTTTGCAGATGCTCCAGCCACACGTCGCTGGCGTCGAATTGATAGCGCTGGCGCAGAATCTGGCGGGGCGGTTGATTGAAGAGCCACATCCCCTCATCCGCCTGCGCCGTCAGCGCGAGCGTCAACGATAAAAGAGCAAGGTTGAATGATTTCATGTGTGGCCCCAATGTTAGCCTTCGTAAAAAGGCGAAGCCAGACCGTTTTTGCGAATTCTGCGGCGGGGCGCAGGACAAATTTCTGCAAAGGGCAGGGGCGTCGCGCTGCGACGCCCGGACGGCGCAGCGCGCCGTCCCTACCTGCGGAAATGAAGAATTCTGTCCTGCACCTTCTGCGGCGGCGCGCCTATTTTCAGGATTGACTGCGGCGCGATAATTGGGAAACTGGCGGCTTCACACATATAATCTATGACCGAAAACCAACCAAGCCCATCGCCCGGCGCCGGCAGCACCGGTTTGTTCCGCACCGCCGACGGACAAAACTACTTCGTCCCCTTCGCCCTATTGACATCGCTTTTCGTATTGTGGGGTTTCTGCAATGGCACGATTGACATCCTCAACAAGCATTTTCAGGACACCCTCCAGCTAACCAAAGAGCAATCGGGTCTCGTTCAATTCGCCAATTACCTCGCCTACTTCCTCATGGCCATCCCAGCCGGTTTGATCGCGCGGCAATTCGGCTACAAAGGCGGCATTCTCTCGGGCTTGGTGCTCATTGCCGC
>JBEKUQ010000595.1:0-2800 GCA_049514835.1 Verrucomicrobiota bacterium
GCAGTTCAGGACGCGGACCGGCAGCGGCGGCGGCGGCGCGCCCGGAGTTCTGCTCGCGATAAATAACTGGGACCAACCCACGCTCAGAAGTAAAACGGATGGCCCAGTTTTCTAAAAGCTTCTTTTTGCTCCTTCAGCCAGCGGTCGCCCAATTCCTCAAAACCGCCGCGCTGCTTGTAGTCTTTCAGGAAGGCGTTCACCTGGTCGCGCAGCGCGGTGTCGTCCTGCCGCAGGCCAATCGCCCACGACTCCTCCTGAAACGGCTGCAGGAGGGCGCGCGTCGTGCCCGGATTCCGCTGCCAGTTTTGGTAGGTGGAAAACTGATCGTAAATAAACGCGCCCGCCTTTCCCTCCACCACCTCCAGCACGCACGCGTCTTCATTGCGAAGAATACGAACCTCGGCCTTCTTGACATGATCGCGGGCATAGATGTGCCCGGTCGTGCCCAGTTTGACCACCAGCACCTGGCCGGGTTGGTCCGCATCCGCCATGGATTGAATCGGCGAATTCTTTGCCACCAGCAGACAAAGCCCCGTTTTCAAATATGGGTCGGAAAAGGCGATGGCCCTGGCCCGCTCCGGCGTGGCCGTCATGGATGAAATGATCAAATCAATCTTGTGCGTTTGCAGTGAAGGAATCAAACCCGCAAAGTCGGTGTTTTGGATTTCGACCGGCACGCCCAGGTATTGGCCGAGCGCCTTGGCCAAATCCACGCTCACCCCCGCCGGGTTCCCATGCCGGTCCGTCATTTCAAATGGCGGATAAGCCAGCTCCATACCGACGATCAACCGGTTGTTCGGTTTTTCTCCGCAGCCGGCCAGCAGGCCGGCCAAGTTCAACCCGCACAATCCGAGGATGAGGAACAACCGGTATTTCATGCGCGCATCATCACCAACAACGTAGCCTGTTCCCCCAAGCCTGCAAAGCCAGCCCGTGTTGCCCGGCGCGCCCCGGGAACATCTCACATTTTTTGGTTCCCCTCTTAATCTTAATCCTGATCTTAATCTTAATCCTTTGGCAGGGACGGCGCGCCGCGCCGTCCGCCCGTCGCAGCGCACCGCCCCCACCTTTGAAGAATTCCCTCTCTCACCCGGGCCATCGCTCCACCGAAGTTCCCCCTTTGAAAATGGCCTGTTTGAGGTATCTTCCTCCGCGTTTATGCCGACCTACGAATATATCTGCCGCAAGTGCGGACATACCTTTGAGAGACTTCAGTCCATCAAGGCCAGCGCGCTGACCGTCTGTCCGAAGGACGCCTGTCCCCGGCAGCCCTGGGGCAAAGGCAAGGTGCAACGCCGCATCGTCCATGGCGGGGGGTTGCTTTTCAAGGGTAGCGGCTTTTACACCACCGATTACCGCAGCGACAATTACAAGGCCGGCGCCAAGAAGGAAGCGGCGGCGCAAACGCCCGCCAAATCCGAAGCCAAACCCGCCCCGCCAACGGCCGGCACGCCCGGAAAATCTGCCGCCTCAGACGCCGCCGGCAAGACCAGCGGCCCGGCCCCTGCCGCCCCGGCCAAGGGAAAAGAAAGCAGTTAGAGACCTCTGCAAGACGCGCTTCCACGATTGTAGCGGCGGTCTATGACCGTCGCAAACCAGGGGAAATAGCGGCGCGGAGGCGGTCATAGACCGCCGCTACAGGCGTCTTGCAGAAGTCTCAGTTACTAATCGCCAGAGCGGCCTTCAGTTGTTCGCAGGCCAGCTTGACGCGCTCCAGCCCGCGTCCCCCTGACCCGCCGCCCGCCTGTTGCAGCAAGGCTGCCGCACTACGAAGCTGCGCGCCGGAGGTTCCTTGCCGCTCGTGGCCCTTTCCGTCGCCGCCCAGACTGTTGCCCGGAGATTTGTCAATTGTGGCAAAACGGTGTCAAGATTCTCTCGTTTTTAGCCGATAAGGTAAGATGTCATGCATCGGCAAAGTCATGTTACTGATGGCACAGATGAAGACTTTCCGGCTTTTGAGGTGGACGCGCCCGGCATCATTGAGGGCACGGGCCTTGCCGGGATCCTGTGCGGCCAGCGCCGGATGTGGGCTTATTTCAGCAACTTACAGATCGGCTCGACCGACCGGCCTGGGGTCTTTCCGGGAAAGGACACGCCATTGATATGAGTGGAACTTCCAGCTTTGAATTGCGCCGGCTCAATCGGCTTTATCATGCTTCCAGCCGGGTGAGCCAGACGATGGTGCTCCCGCCGCCCGGCGAGCAGGTCGCGCCCGAAATCTGCCGGCGCCTGGTCAGCGACGGCGGCTTTGCGCTGGCGTGGATAGGCCGGCAAGAGGCGCAGACAGGCGGGATTCTGCCGATTGGTTGGAGCGGCACGAACGATGTTGAACAGGTGAAGGCAATGGCGGGGATGGGGCTGGCACGGAGGGCGTTGTATCGCGATAAAACTGTGGTAACCAATGACTTTGCGGCAGAATGCTCGAACCGCCTTGTCGAGGCGGGTTTGACGGGGGCGGAAGTGGAATCTGCGGAAAATGTTGGGGCGCAAGGAGTTCCAATAAAACCAGCGACGGAAGTCATGGAGGGGATCGGGGCGGCGGCGGCGTTTCCGCTGCGATCGGGCGGCAAGGTGGCAGGCATTTTGTGCCTGTATAGTTCGGAATTGAGGTTCTTTGGCGGGCCGGAACTCTCTGTGCTGGAGGATGTTGCAGAGAATATCGCGACTGGCATGGAGCATTTGGAGGCGGAAGCGCGGCAAAAGGCTGAGTTGGGCAGCGAACGGAGCTTTCTCCGGGCGCTGATGGACAGTTCGTGGAACCTGATTTATTTCAAGGACCTGAATTCGCGGTTCATCCGGT
>JBEKUQ010000596.1:0-4698 GCA_049514835.1 Verrucomicrobiota bacterium
CTCATCGGCAGCGGCGACGTCATCCGTGCCGGACGGTGGTTCGACCCTGGCCTTTTTGGGCATGGCCTTCCTTGGCGTGGGCGCGTATGGCGGCAAGTTCCGCCGCTAAGAGCGCCACTTCCATTCACCTCTCACAAGGCAGGGCTTTAGCGCCCTGCCTTTTTATGACTAAAAAGACCTCGCTTGATTCCATCGCAAGACCAAAAAAAGTTATGAGAATAGTTAGAACATTGCGGCTGGCCGGATGCCTTATGGCCGCCGGGCTGATCCTGCCGACCCTCCCTGCTCAAGATTTCACTTTCACCACCATCGCCGGCGGGTCGCAAGGCCCGGGTGACGGCCTGAATCTCAACGCCCAATTTTATAGCCCGACCGGGGTGGCCGTGGACGGCGGCGGCAACGTCTATGTCGCCGATCAAAACAACAACCTTATCCGTAAAATCAGCCCGCTGGGCACCAACTGGATCGTGAGGACCATCGCCGGCGGGGGGCAGGGCAGCCGGGACGGGACCAACGGCAGCGCCCAGTTTTCCAACCCGACTGGAATTGCAGTTGACATTTCCGGCAATCTCTACGTGGCCGACCAGTACAACAGCGACATCCGGCGGATCGCCCTGTCGGGGACCAACTGGGTTGTCACAACTATTGCCGGAAGTGCCGGCCTTTCTGGCAGCCAAAACGGCACCAATGGCGACGCCCGTTTTTCCAACCCCTCGGGCATCGCCGTGGATGGCGAGGGCAACCTCTTGGTGGCCGACGAGATGAACAACGCCATTCGGAAAATCACCCTGTCCGGGACCAACTGGGTCGTGAGCACCCTCGCCGGCGGCACGGAGGGTGACCAGGACGGCACCAACCTGGCCGCCCGATTCTTCGGCCCCTCCGGCGTGGCGGTGGACACCAGTGGCCGCGTCTTTGTGGCGGACCAGTTCAACAATACCATACGATTAATGACTCCGGTGGGAACCAACTGGCGGGTGACGACCATCGCCGGCCAGTCGGTCTCCGGCCTGTCCAACGGAGTGGGCACGAACGCTTGTTTTGACGCGCCTCTGAGCGTGGCGGTGGATGCGAGCAACAATGTTTATGTGGCCGATCTGTTCAACAACGCCATTCGCAGGCTCGCGCCGTCAGGAAGCAACTGGCTGGTTTCCACCATCGCCGGCGGATCACTGGGATCCAGCAATGGCACCGGCGCCAATGCGAGCTTCGACCTTCCGTTCGGCGTGGCGACGGACGCCTACGGTGATGTTTTTGTGGCGGATTCCCGAAACAACTCCATCCGCCTGGGCGTCTCTGCCGCCAGCTTGCCGCCCACCGGCAGCCTGGAAGTCAATATCGTCCCCGTTTCCTCCGGCGCAGAATGGCAGTTGGATGGCGGCGGGCCTTTCCAGACCAACGGCGCAATCTTAACCAACCTGGTTCCGGGAGTGCATACCATCAGTTTCAGCCTGGTTGCCGGACTGACCACGCCTGCGGTCCAGACCGTTCCCGTCACCGCACACCAAACCACCCTCGCGCTGGGCACTTACGTGGAGGCCATTGCCAACGCCGGCTCGCTGCAAGTGATGCTTTCGCCTGCCGGGTCCCTTCCGGCCGAAGCGCAATGGCGGGTGGACACTGGCGCGTGGCAGACCAACGGAGGCATTGTCGCGGGTTTGTCCGTGGGCCTTCATGCCCTATCCTTCAACCCCGTCACCGGATGGACTTCGCCTTCCGGCCAGACAGTTTCGATCACCAACAGTCAAACAACCCTGGCGACGGCAACCTACGTTTTGCAAACAGGCTCCTTGCAAGTGACCATCCTCCCCTCCGCCGTGGCCGCCAGCGGGGCCAAATGGCAGGTTGACGGCGGAACACTCCAGGCCGGGGGCGCCACCTTGCCGGGGCTTTTGCCCGGCAGCCATACCGTCTACACCCGCCCGCCGCAATTGGCCGGAACCATCGCCGCTGGCGGGAAATTCCAATTCGTTTTGCGAGGCCCGGCCGGCAACCGGTACATCATCCAGGCCTCCCCGGATCTTGTCAGTTGGACTTCCCTTTCGACGAATACCATTCCAGCGGGTGGATCCATCCCCATCAATGATTCCGACATGACCAACCATGTTCGGCGGTTTTACCGGGCAGTAACCGTAACGACCAGTCCGCCACAATTAGTTGGATTGACTGCGAACCGCGCGACGGCGCAGTTTGTCTTGAACGGCCAGGCTGGAAGCGAATGTGTGATCCAGGCATCCTCAGATCTGGTCGCTTGGTCGGCCATCTTTACCAACATAATTCCGGAGGCTGGATCAATGCTGATCAGCGATTCGGGCGCGACCAATCGGAATCACCGATTTTATCGAGCCCTGGGGCGGTAAACTCAACTGTTTTTCAATTTTTAGGAGGGCTGCGCCTCCGGTTCATCTATCGGGCCACAGCAGCCGGGTTGCGCCGGAGCGGACCGGACTCAGCAAGTCCGGCATGGGGTAAACACCCCATAGTGGGGGGGCGTCTTTCGGCTTATTATATGGAGCGTGGACTCCATAAACACCCTAATAACAGAACCTCCAGCATCACCGTCCGGGGATTCAAAACCAAGCACCCGTCGTGAAGACGGGGAGACAAGGAAGAAGGACCAGGACGCTTACGCGCCCGGCCACGACATGCGGATTGAGCGGGCCGAGGCGCGCACGGAGCGAGCGGAGGCGCGCACGGAGCGGGCGGAGGCGCGCACGGAGGAGGCCAAGACGCGGACCGAGCAGGCCAAGAGCCGGACGGAGGATGCCAATACGCGGACGGAACAGGCCAAGACGCGGACGGAGCAAGCGGAGATGCGGACGGAGCAAGCGGAGATGCGGACGAAGCAGGCGGAGACGCAGAGTGAGGCGATTCGCGACTCCGAAACGAGTTATCGCCGGTTGTTCGAAGCGGCGAAGGATGGCATCCTGATATTGGACGCCGCCACGGGACACATCAACGATGTGAATCCTTTCCTCTTTAAGTTGTTGGGGTTTTCCCGCGGTGACATGGTCGGCAAAACCGTCGGCGAACTCAGCCCGTTCAAAGACATCGAGTCGAACAAGGGCATACTCGAACGACTGCAAAACGAGGGGTATGTGCGCTATGAAGATTTGCCGCTGGAAACGAAGGATGGCCGCAAGATAGCCGTGGAGTTTGTGAGCAACGTCTATCAAGCCGGCGGCCGCAACGTCATCCAATGCAACATCCGCGACATTACGGAACGCAAACGGGCGCAAGATGAAATACGCCGTCTCAACGCGGAACTGGAGCAACGCGTCCTCGAGCGCACGGCGCAACTGCGAACCGCCAACGCCGAACTGCAAACGGCCAACGCCGAACTGGACGCGTTCAGTCATTCCGTCTCCCACGATCTGCGCGCCCCGCTGCGCCATGTCCTGGGCTTCGCGGAGCTGCTGCAAAAAAAAGCCAGGCCGTCGCTTTCAGAAGAAAACCTCGGTCTTCTGAACACCATTTCCCAGTCGGCGATACAGATGGAGAATTTGATTGACGATCTGCTGGCGTTCGCGCACGTCGGGCGCGCGGAATTGCAAAAGACGAACGTTAATGTGGATGAGATGGTCCGGGAGACAGTGAGTGATTTTCAGGCGCAGACCACGGAGCGCAAAATCGCCTGGGAAATCCATCCGTTGCCGGCGGTGCGGGCCGACCGCGCCCTGTTGCGCCTGGCGCTGGTCAATCTGATCTCCAACGCCGTGAAGTTCACCGGCGGTCGCGCCCAGGCCAAAATCGAGATTGGTTGCGCGCCCGAAGGAAACCACGAGACGGTGATTTTCGTTCGAGACAACGGCGCGGGTTTTGATCCGCGGTATGCACACAAACTGTTTGGCGTTTTTCAACGCCTGCACAGCCAGAGCGAGTTTTCAGGCACGGGCGTCGGCCTGGCGAATGTCCAGCGCATCATCCATCGGCACGGCGGCCGGGTGTGGGCGGAGGGCGTGGTGGACGGCGGCGCGACATTTTACTTTTCCATCCCAAGGCAAGAAGGCGGCCAAAATGGAGACTGAATCTGGAGGATTTAAGAGCATCCTGCTGGTCGAAGACGATCCGCGGGATGTAAAACTGACCCTGGCGGCGTTGGCAGAGGACAATCTGGCCAACAGGGTGGCGGTCGTGGAGGACGGCGCGGAGGCGCTGGATTATCTCTATCACCGGGGCAAGTTCAATGGGGGTGTGCGCGGCAATCCCAGTCTGGTGCTGCTGGACATCAAAATCCCCAAAGTCAGCGGACTGGAAGTGTTGAAGATCATCAAGGCGGATGAGGAATTGAAAATCATACCGGTGGTCGTGTTTTCGGCTTCGCGGGAAGCGCCAGACTTGATCGAGTGTTACAAACACGGGGTCAATACCTACGTGGTCAAGCCGTTGGATTCGGTTGATTTCATGAAGGCGGTCCAGCAGCTTGGCATTTGTTGGGCGGCCGGCAATGAACCGCCGCCGCCCGCAAAGCGAGCCGAGGCGCCGCGGCAAAGCCGTGAAGCCGTTTCTGCGGCAGAGGAAGAAGTCAAAAATGAAATCCCCGCTCCACATCCTGCATCTGGAAGATGATCCCGCCGATGCCAGGCTGATTCAATGCACGCTGGAAGGCGGGGGCATAACATGTGCGACCACCTGCGTGCAAAACCAGGATGATTATGTGGCGGCGCTCGAACACGGCGGCATAGACTTGATCCTTTC
>JBEKUQ010000597.1:0-2796 GCA_049514835.1 Verrucomicrobiota bacterium
TACATCGTGGACGGCACGGCGACGTTTATCACGGGTGGGAAGGCCAATGAGGTCAAGGAGAAATCGCCGGGAGAATTTGGGGCCAAAGACATTCTGGGCGGCGAGGCGCGGCACCTGGCGAAAGGGGACGTGATCGTCATCCCCAACGGCGTGCCGCACTGGTTCACCGAGACCAGCACGCCCTTCCTCTACTTCGTGGTGAAGGTGAGCAAGTAACTTCGTCTCACTGGCCGGGCGAAACCGCCTCCATCATGCCGTTGCGCTCGTCATGCAGCAGCGCGGTGTTCAGGTTGTCCAGCACCAGAACGCCCTGGATGGACGAAATGAGTTCGGCCTTGCTCCACTGCCAGACGATCGCTCCGCTCTTGTCGAATTCCAGGAGCTGAATGCCTGAGTTGCCGTGGTCCGGGCCGTGGCCCTGCCAATTGGCCACCACGACATCGCCGTTCCCCATGAGCTGGAAGGTGGCGAAAAAGTCGGAATTGACGGCCGCGGGAACCTGCTCTTTGCCGCCGAATTTGCGCACGATGTTTTTGCCCGCATCCAGTTCGACCATAAAACCGCCATAGCCGGCGGAGGCGAGCGTGTGGCCGTTGCCAAGCCGCACGGCCTTCCAGGCATGGCCGAATTCTTCCACCGGCGCCTCCCAGATGTATTGCCCGGCGCTGTTGCCTTCACGAATCGTCGTGTCGCATGCCATCAAATACGTGCCGGCCGCTGTTTGGCGCAGGAGCCGGACGTAATTGCCCGGATAAACGATCTTGCTTTTCACCTCGCCCTGGCCGTCCACGTCCAGCACGACGACGCCTTTGGCACCGCCGATGCTGATCCCCGCCACCAAGGTGTGGCCATTGGGCTGGCGCCGGACCGACGTGACCTCATCGGTATCGCTCCTCGCCGCGGCGGGGGCAAAATTCGTCACATCCACCAGCCGTTTGCCTGTGGCGATGTCGAACTCCGAGTAACCGGTGACATTCCCAATGAGAATGCGGTTGCCGCCCACCAACTGCATGTCCCGGGGATGGGATTTGCCGATCGGCACAATCCAGTTCTTTGCCGGATCATTCTCGTTGACATAAAGGAGGTTGGTCTTCCCTTCGTCAATGGCGATGAATTCGTGTTTGATCGGCCCTGCGCAAGAGGCGGCCGCGCAGAGACAGACGAGCAGGCAAATTCTCCGAATCATGCTGGAGATTGGCGCCGTCTCGCTGGAAAAGTCAACGCCAAGCCCGGCCGGGCAACAGCATGAAATTTGGGGTTGCCTCTGAATGGCAGTTAGCTAAGGCGTAAATGGCTGCACATCAGCCATGATCTATAAGCGTTATCATGGCATTCCTTGGCCAAACGCCATTCTGAACTGACCCCGCTATCCAACGTGGTGATTGGATCGCCAGAGCAGAACCACGCCCACGGCCTGAAAAATGAAATTAGGAAGCCAGACGATCAAGCAGGGATAACGCTCGGGATGTGCCGCCCAGGCCTGGCCCAAGACCATGAAGCTGTAATAGACCAGCACCAGCACCAACGCCGTCGCCACCCCAATGCTGGTCTCGCGGCGGTGGGCGCGAACGCCCAGCGGAATCCCAATGAGGGTGAAACCAAAACAGGCAAAGGAAAAGGCCACCTGCTGATTCAGACAGACCAGCACGGGCATGATGGTTTCCGCCGCCGCGGCTTCGGTCTGTTTGCGCGCATCGAGCAGATCTTGCCGGGAGGCGGCGCGGGGCAGGGGACCGGCCAGCCCGCGTTCCTGCCGGGCCAATTCGGCCCGAAGCTGGCGAAAGGTCATGTCGCTGATGGCGATGGGCAGGGCCTGGTCGGTCTTGGAAAAGTCCATGGGCGCTTCCAGCGGCCAGTCCCCCGTGGCCAGGGGCAGCCAGCCGTTTGGGTCGCGCTGGAAGCTGATCATGTTGGTCAGGGCGAGGGTGACTCTGCCGGCCATCTTGTCAATTATTATTCTTCCGCTCGGCGCCTTGGCCCACCGCACCAGTTGCCCGCCCGCGTCATACTCGTCAACGAATACTTCGTGGTCCAGATTGGTGCCGTCCTCGTGGACATGCCCGGCGAACACCTGGTATTTGCCGAAGGGAACACACTGTTTGCTGAGGAGAAAGACGCCGGGCCGCCGGCGCCCGGCATTGGCGAGCAGTTCCTTGTAGGCGACGCGGCTGGCCGGGGCGAGATGGAGATTGAGCAACGCGCAAAGCCCGCTCACGGCCACCCCCAGCAAGAGCACCGGCCCGACGAGGCTGACCAGGCTCAGGCCGCTGGCCCGCGCGGCGGTCAATTCCTGATCGGCGCTGAAGCGGCCAAAGACCAGGAGCGTGGCGGTGAGCATGCCAATCGGCAGGGAGAAGGCCAGGACATAAGGGATGAGCAGCAGGATGCCGTGACAGGCCAGGCTCAGGGTGGCCTGCCGGTTGATCAGCAAGGTGAGGATTTCCTTGATGACATTGCCCAGCAGCAGGACGAAGGTAAAAACAAACGCCGTCATCCCCAGGGTCGCCAGAACCTGGCGGGCGAGGTAGAGGTGCAATGTTTTCACCGGGGATCAAGGCTGCCCCATGCCGAAACAAAAAGCGAGGGCCAAGGCGGATGCCCGTCTCTTCAGTCAAGTGCTGTCCGCGAAAGGCAGGGCGGGCAGTCCTCTGCCCGCCGTCATCCGCCATCAAAGGAATTAAACCACGCAGTGACTGTTTAGGTAGGGACGCCTCGCCGAGGCGTCCAGATTGTCTCAGGCCGGAGTCTATTTCAAAACCTCTTGTCGCAGCAGGTTCTTGAAGCGCGTTTTACTCA
>JBEKUQ010000598.1:0-2796 GCA_049514835.1 Verrucomicrobiota bacterium
ATAATTAAAAACACTTACAAAAAACCACAAAAATACCATATAATTTAACAAAAACCTACCCTGGATGCTTTAGGAGTCGGAACTTCTTCTTCGATGATTATCACCTTAACGCCCTCATACTCACGACCTTTAATTGCGGTGACCAAGGACAGACGTTCCCCGGTGTGAAACGGATCAATTCCCTCTGCAATGGCTCGATAATCCGAGTCCGTGAGTTTGGTGGCGTTCGTCGCTGTCTCGTCGCCAAAGGGAGGGAAGTTGCTAAGCGCATTGCTG
Organism: Verrucomicrobiota bacterium; assembly: GCA_049514835.1. Lineage (GTDB taxonomy): Bacteria > Verrucomicrobiota > Verrucomicrobiia > Limisphaerales > Palsa-1400 > JBEKOF01. The sequence goes on from JBEKUQ010000598.1 coordinate 277, forward strand.
TGCTTCTCTGCATAATCTGAGCGTGCCCGAGAAACGAACTGCGCCTCTATTGGAAGGAAATCAGGCGTAATCGGCATTTTCCTAAAGGCGGCGTAATAGTCGCTCGGAGTTGTTATTTTTGGTACTGGTAGGATGGCCGCCTTGCTACCTGCAACGCTGTTGGTGGGGATAATCGCTGGTTTTTGGCTGCCTCCGCCACGCCCACAGCCACAAGCAAGGGTAGCTATCATAATGGAGGCAAGGCATTTCATATTCAGAAGGCGATCAGAAGTGTGTAGAAATGGAAATGGGAAATGGGGTCAACCCATAGTTTGGTTCGTTTTGGCATGGTCAAAGGTCAAAGGTCAAAGGGGTCAATCAAAGGGGTCAAACCGTACTTTTGCCCAGTTGGAAAAAGGTCCCGTCCGTCTGGTTGGGTAATAGCATGGTTGGACCGCTTTTTCGCTGCTGTCAAAGAGGATCACCGGGTTTCCTTTTTGATTTCATCCCAGTTTTTTGTAAACCGAAGCGGACTGCTTTCGACTGCGGCCAATGCTTGCGCAATAGTCGGTTTGCGGCGAGACAGCTCCACCTTGCGCAGCAAAACCTCGTTCTCCCCCAGCAGTTCCGGCTCATAATAGTCGCCGGGACGCAGGGCAGGAATCCGGATTCGATGCGCGTCATCCACTCTAACAGCATTCACGAGATTAAACTTCCACCAAACCGGGAACGTTTTCAAGCCCGGCGTTGTGGAACGGATCTCTCCGAGCGCATCTCATTCTTGCCGAGGCTGCGGCGCGGCTGGAAGCCGCGCGAACCGGCAGGCAAGATGCCTGCCCTACGGGACCGGCCGGCCCATTGCCGGACATCTTAAGATTAGGATTAAGATCAAGCGGGAGGGACCCTCATGGGGCGTCGAAAGCGGCGGCAAGCCGCCCCACTCCAAAGGGCACGGCGAAGGCGCTTCTGCCGATTTGGATATGGACAGAGGCCTGCCTCAATGAGCCGTCACGTCCAGACAAACGAGGTCCCCTTTGTTGTTGCGGCAATAAATCCGGCCATTGGCCAGGGTGGGCGCGGTCCAGCAGCTCGCGCCGACAACCTGGGCGCGCGAAATGGGGACGAACGACGCAGGGGACGCCTCGCCGACCACCAGTTCGCCTTTGTCGCTCAACATGATGATTTTGTGGTCGGCCACGATCAACCCGCCGCCGCCCAGCCCCGGGAAACTCCATTTGTCCGCGCCGGTGGCGAATTCGACGCATTTCAAGGTGACGGCGCCGACATTGACCGCGCCGTCCACGCCGTACAAATAACCGTCAAGAAGAACGGAGGCATTGATCTGGTTGGCAAAACTTTTGTTGGCCCAAACTTGCGAGGTGTTCGTGCCATCGAAGCGGACTTTGACCCCCCCTTGGTTGTAGGCGGCGGAGACAAAAAAGTCGTTGTTGGAAACAATCACGTCAGCGATGTTGAGCTGCTCATAGGTTCTAAAGGGAAAACTCCAGAGTTGCCTGCCTGATTTTGTCTCCACCCCATAAGCGGCGTCGGCCGAGAGAATGGCGACGGCGGGCGTTCCGTTGAACGAGCACGGCACCGGCGTGGAATAACCCGCCACGGCTTTGTTGGAATTCCACACCACTTTGCCGCTGGCTTTGTCCACCGCCGTGCCGAAACCGCCCACATCCAGCACCAGCAGATTATCCTGCACCAGCGGCGAAGTGGCGAAACCCCATTTTGGCTTGGCCGCGCCCAGGTCGCCGGCCAGGTTGTTGGACCAGGCCACGGCGCCGCTTTTGGTTTCCAGGGCATAGAGGCAGCCGTCTCCGCTCATGAAATAAAGACGGTCGCCGTCAATGGTGGGCGCGCCGCTCGTGCCGCCCAGTCCCTTGGGGCCGTTATAAACGGAATAAAGATCGCTGGGATAGGAGAATTTCCAGACCATGCCGCCGGTCTCGGCGTCGAAACAATAGAGCGTGGCGACGGCCCCGTTGTTCCCGCTGGCGTAAGCATGGCCGTTGGCGACAATGATGGAGGCATAGCCAACGCCCAAGGAGGCTTTCCAAAGTTGCTTTGGGCCTTCCTCCGGCCATTTGACCCGCCAACCCGACTCGGAGGAAATACCGTTGTGATTGGGGCCGCGGAAGTTGGGCCAATCCGCCGCGTGGGCGGCGGCGCAAAACAGGCCGGCGGCCAGTGCGAAGACCATGGAGAGAATCTTGTTCATGCGGGCAGGCTCGCCATAACCCGTGGCAATGTCAACCCGGCGCCCTCCGCCAACCACCGAAAGGGCGCGAGACAAAATTCTTCCTTGCAAGCCGTCGTACAGGGAGAATCACGGGATTTAGTATATCGGCTTCGCATACACAGCCGCCTTCTGCGGCTCTCTCCTGAAGGCACGAACCAGGGCAGGAGGAAGACGTTAGGATGAGTCGAGCGCAAAGCCGAGCCAGTGGAAAAGCTCGACCTCACCCCGGCCCTCTCCTCCAGGAGAGGGAGAATCGTCCGCCGTCTCACGGAACACCCGCGACGGCATTGGCC
>JBEKUQ010000599.1:0-3846 GCA_049514835.1 Verrucomicrobiota bacterium
GATGTGCAACTACCTGCGCTTCGGCGGCTGCCGTTGCGATCTGCCGCCCGGCTGGCTCCAACAAGCCGCCACAGTCACCTCCAATTTCACCCCCTTCCTCGACCATTTCGAGAGCCTTCTCACCGAAAACGAAATCATCCACGCCCGCAGCGAAAACGTCGGCGTGCTCCCGCGCGATCTCGCCATCAATGCCGGCGTCACCGGCCCCGGCCTGCGCGCCAGCGGCGTCAACTACGACGTGCGCAAGGTGGACCATTACGGGGTTTACGACCGCTTCAACTTCCGCGTCCCCCTCGGCCAGCGCGGCGACACCTTCGACCGTTACATGGTGCGGATTCTCGAAATGCGCGAGTCCGTCAAGATTCTTGACCAGGCCCTGCGCGCCATCCCTGCCGGCCCCATCATGGACCCCAAAGCCAAGCTCCGCAATCTCCGCCCCAAAGCCGGCGAGGCCTACGGGCGCGTCGAATCGCCCAAAGGGGAACTCGGCTTTTACCTCATCAGCGATGGCGGGCCGACGCCCTGGCGTTACCGCATCCGCCCTCCTTGTCTCATCAACCTGACCGTCCTCGAAGATATGTGCCTTGGGCATACCATCGCCGATGTCGTCGTCATCCTGGGCAGCATTGACATTGTCCTGGGGGAAGTGGATCGCTGATGCTCGGACGCGGCATAATCAAAGGGTTTTTCGAGACCGCGCGCAATTTCTGCGGCAGCTATTATGATCGCGCCCGCCTGACCACCGTCCAGTATCCAGAGGTCAAGCTGGCGCCGTGGGAAAACGCGCGCACCTTTCCTTTTTTGATTTACGATGGCCAAGACCCCATCGCCGGCCTGCGCTGCACCGCTTGCACCATCTGCGCCCAGGAATGCCCCGCCCATTGCATCGAAATCGTCAAGGCTACGGCAAAAAGGGCGGATTATCTGGGCAAAATGCAGTTGCAACCCAAGGTCTTCAACATTGACATCGCCGTCTGCATGGGGTGCGGCATCTGCGCCGAAGTTTGCCCCTTCGATTCCATCAAAATGGACCAGGTTTACGACCTTGTAGCGACGGTCTATGACCGTCGCCAAACGTTGGATTCCGGTGTTACACCTTAAAGACTTGGCTAAGTCCAACGATTACTTCCGCCTCCTTCATCCCACTGAAGCCGCCGCCGTGGATGAAGCCCGCGCCGAAGAGCAACGCAAGGCCGAGGCCAAAAAGGCCGCCGCCACACCGCCAGTTGCTCCGGCCACTCCGGCCACTCCCGTCACTTCCGCCGCCGCCGCTTCCATCGCTCCAACCATGCCTGCCGCAATATGAACGCCTTGGACCAGATCTTCGTTTCGACGAGCCACTGGCTGACAGGGTTGACACCGGCCCCCGTGCAGCCTTTGGTTTCCATGGCGCTGGCCATCGCCGGCCTGATGGCGGTTTTTGGAACCTGCTTCGCCGTCGCCACCATCTGCGAACGCAAAATCCTCGGCCGCATGCAAAACCGCTTCGGCCCCAATCGCGTCGGCCCTTTCGGCTTGTTCCAACCGTTGGCCGACGGCGTCAAAATGCTCATTAAAGAGGACATTGTTCCCTTTTCGGCCGACCACATGGTGCATTTCCTCGCCCCGCTGGCACTGACTGTGCCAGTTTGGCTCGCTTTTGCCGTCCTCCCTTTCGGCCGCAACATGAGCGCCATTGATCTGGACGCCGGGATACTCTTCTTTTTCGCCATTGGCTCCGCCTCGGAATTGGCCGTGTTCATGGCCGGCTGGTCCAGCCAGAACAAGTACGCCCTGCTCGGCGCCATGCGCGCCATCGCCCAAATGATCAGCTATGAAGTCCCCCTGGTCCTCGCCAGCATCCCTGTTGTGATCGCCGCCGGTTCCTTGTCCTTGCCGGCCATTGTCCAGGCCCAAAACGGCACGGTTATGGGTGGTTTATCGCGATGGAACGTCTTCACCCCTTGGGGCCTGGCCGGCTTCGGCCTCTTCATGATCGCCGCCGCCGCCGAATCCAACCGCTGTCCTTTTGACCTGCCCGAAGGCGAATCCGAGCTGATCGCCGGGTTCCTCACCGAGTACTCCGGCTTCAAGTACGCCCTGTTCTTCCTCGGCGAATACCTCGGACTTTTCGCCGTGACCGGCCTGGCCGTGATGCTGTTTCTGGGCGGGTGGCAGGCTCCGGTCGCCGCGCTGGAATGGCTGCCGTCCTGGGGCTGGTTCGCCGCGAAATTCAGCGCTCTGATTTTTCTTTTCATCTGGGTGCGCGCCACGTTGCCCCGCCTTCGTCTGGACCAACTGTTGAATTTCGCCTGGAAATTCCTTGTTCCTCTGGCGCTGGTCAATCTGGTGGTCGCCGTCGTCTGGTGGCAAAGCGGCGCCTGGCGTTTCCCAGGCGCCTTGGAACTTCGCTGGCTCCTCGGCGCCGGCCTCCTGGCCGGTCCGTATCTCTGGCTGGGCCGCGCCTTGAAAGGTGGAAAGCCAAGTCAACACCAATATCATTATGCTGAATGAGATCGCTTTCTATCTAATCGCCGCCGTGACCCTGGCCTTCGCGGTCGCCGCCATGGCCCTGCGGCAATTGGTTCATTGCGCCTTGTGCGCCGCCGCCGCTTTTGCCGGCCTGGCCATGCTCTACCTCCAGCTCGACGCCGAATTTGTCGGGTTTGCCCAACTGCTGGTCTATGTGGGAGCGATTGCCATTCTGATCGTGTTTGCCGTTCTGCTGACGCGCGCCGATGAAATCCTCCCCGGCAGCCGCCAATCGTCCCCGTCGAGTCTGATGGGAATCGCGGCGGCCTTGCTGGTGCTCTCTGGAATAGCGCTGCCTGTTCTGAGCAGTCCGAGTCTGCACAGCCTCCCTGTGACGACGGCGGCGGCGCCGGTGAAATCAATCGGCGTGGAATTGATGACCCGTTACGTCCTGCCATTGGAAATGGCGGGAATTCTATTGACAGCGGCGCTGCTGGGAGCGGTGGTCATTGCGATGCGCGAGGAACCGGAAACCAAACTTGACCCCCGGCCGCCAGCACCCAGGCGCGCCGAAACCGGGGAGGTCGTGAGCCTGCCATGAACCCGCTCCTCTCCCACTATCTTGTTGTCTCCGCCTTGCTGTTCAGCATTGGTTTTGCAGGAGCGGTGGCCCGGCGCAGCGCCATCGTGGCGCTCATCGGCATCGAATTGATGCTCAATGCGGCCAACTTGAATTTCATCGCGTTCTGGCGGTATGGCGCCCACCCGGAGGCCTTGACCGGCGTGATGTTCGTGCTTTTTTCCATCACCATCGCCGCCGCCGAGGCGGCCGTGGGCCTGGCTCTGATCATTGCCATCTACCGTCAGCGAAAAACCACGCAGGTGGATGGTTTGGATACGCTGAAAGGGTGAACCGTGAGTTACGTCGTCCAGTACCTCTGGTTGATTCCGGCGCTGCCGCTGGTGATGGCGGGTATGGGGGCGTTGCTCCGGCGCGACCGGCGGCGTCTGGCGGCGTCGTTGGCCATCGGGGGGATGGCGGTTTGCTGCGTGCTGGCCGGCGTCGTCTTCTTGACCAGCTTGAGCGCGCATCCCTTCCGAGAGACCTGGAGTTTTCGATGGTTCGATCTGGGCGCGACGGCGGCAACGTCGGTGTCGCTGGGCTGGGTGTTGGATCCGCTGGCGGCCATCATGCTGGTGATGGTGACCTTGCTTTCCCTGCTCATTTTTATTTACAGCGTCGGCTACATGGAGCACGACGGGAATTTTACGCGGTTCTTCTGCTTCATGTCGCTTTTTGCCGCCGCCATGCTGGGCATAGTCATCGCCAACAGCCTGCTCCTGCTGTTCATCTGCTGGGAATTAGTCGGGCTGTCGTCCTACCTGCTCATCGGT
>JBEKUQ010000600.1:0-2788 GCA_049514835.1 Verrucomicrobiota bacterium
AAGGCGCCGGCCCTGACATCCGGGGCGGCCTTCGGCGGATTTGGCGACATGAAGGAGGCGTTCTTTTTCCTGGGTGTGGCCGAAGGATTCAATGCCGGCAACGGGCTGCCGCCGCAGGCCAAGCTCCTGCAGGTGGCCGACGCCGGCCGCATCGCCTTGGGCGAAGACTCCGGCCAGGTCTTTTTGAGCCTTGCCTTGCGCGGCAAAACACCCGAGGTTGTGACGCAAATGCAAGAAGTCATGCAGGGGATCCTCGCCATCGGGGCGCTAAGCCGGCCCAAGGACAAGGATGTTGCCCAACTGCTTCAGTCCATCAAGGTTTCGACCGCCGACAGAATTGTGAATGTCCGCGTTGATTATCCGGTGGAAAGAGCCATCGCGCAATTGGCCCAGGGGCGCAACAAGATGCTGGGAAGGCCGGGCAACGCCCCCGGCGCCGGTGAAAAGGAGCCGCGGAATCTCCAGCCCCCGGCCGCGCCGGTGACGCCGCCGGACTCGAATTGATGGCGGAGGCTCCGATGGTTTCCGCGTGCCGCCAGCCGGGGATGGACCAGGGAGCGACCCCGGCGCAGAGGATTTCGGGCGGGCTGGCGCGCGCGGAGACCGCAACGGGTTCGTGTCCCGCCGAGCATGTGAACGCTTCAAAGCAAACGGAACCCAGCCCGGAAGAGCTGGCCCGGCAGTCCGCGCAAGGCAGCGTGGCCTCCTTCGAGCAGATCGTTGTGCGTTTTCAAGCGCCGATCTTCAACTTCCTGCACGTTTTTACCCGCCATCGCCAGGACGCCGAAGACCTGACCCAGGAGACTTTCTGCAAGGCCTGGCGCGGGCTGGCTCGCTACAATCCGTCGCTTTCCTTTGCGCCCTGGCTGTTTGCCATTGCCCGGCACACGGCCGCCAGCCATTTTCGCTCCGCGGAACCCTTCGAGGAATTGCCGGCGGAGGCCGGCCTGGTTGAGGAAAACCCGGCCGACTTGCTGGCGATCAAGGACGACGCCGACGCCCTCTGGCAGTTGGCGCGCACGCTCAAGCCCAGGCTTTGGCAAGTTCTTTGGTTCCGTTATGGCGAGGGATTTTCCGTCGCCGAAACCGCCCGCGCGATGCGGCTCACCGAAATCCACGTCAAGGTGCTCCTGCATCGCGCGCGCGGCCGATTGGCCCGGCGACGGGCCGCGCGCGGCTACGGTCCGGCCGCGGCGCTGAAAGCGCCGGAGCCGGGAACCAAGAGCGTCCCGTCCCCGGAACCATGAAAGGCCGTTTATGATCAAATGCTGGCACTATCGCAGAATTATTTCGCGCTGTTTGGATGAGAACACGCCGCTGCCGCCCGCCGCACAGGCCCACATCGCCGAGTGCCAGGATTGCCGCCGCCGCTGCCAGACGGAACAGGAAATCGTCCGCCGCCTCTCCGCCGGCGCGGCCGCGCCAAAGCGACCGCAGCCTCCGCCCTTTCTCCAGGCCAGAATCATGGCGCGAATCGCCTCCTCGCCACCCGCGGCGCGGCGCGCGTCCCATCCTTACCTGATCTATGGGACCGTTGGCCTGGCCGCCGCGTACATAGTCTTGACAATTATTTTTGTCCGGCCCGGCCGGACCGGGTTCAAGCCGTCTCCCGGTCAAATCGCTTATGTCCAACCGGAACGCGCGGCGGGGACCGCTTTCGCGAAGAACTGGTCCAATCCGGCGCTGCTGGCCGGATTGGCGACGAACCTTGACCAACCGCTCGAAACGGAAATGCGCGCCGTGGTCCAGGACGCCCGGGGCGCGGCGACGGCGCTGGCCGACAATTTCTTTCCCGAGGAACTGCGCCAGACCCTGTTTGCGGGAACGACCGGCCGGCGGTGAGCGGGGGGGGAAATTGTGAATTTTGAATAGTGAATAGTGAATTGTGAATTATGAGTTTGGGGTCGGTGGCTTACTTGTCCCTTCGGAGGAGGGCGATTACAAAATCCTCGGGCGGTTGTTTCGTTTCTCCGGCTGACATTCAGCTTTCCGGGCTTGACGCCTTCACTTCATTGTTGAAACTTTTTGCGGCGCAACTGCCCTTGGGGTAGGGATAGGATTCAGCCTGCCGCTCGAGAGCCGCCGATGGCGTTCAATTTGTCTCTGAGCGAACCGGACGGCTCCCGTTTGCGGCTCCGCTTGGTTGAGCCTCTAGGATCAGGCGGTAAATGTCGACTTCATCTACACCGCGACCTTCGTAGTGAGCAGTGAAAAGCGAATATGTGGCTGCCTTGGTCGGAATAACGGACTCGCCGTAATTTGGGTCGCCCGGTTTATCTCCAGCGTAGAGCAGGAGGCCCCCGGAACCGTCGAAGGTGAGCTTGGCTCCAGTGTTCGCGAAGCCTTCGGACGGCGTGTGGGTAATCGCCCTGTCCAGCAATTCGTCGAGATTTGTGGAGGACCATGCTTGGAGCACGTATATCTCGATGGGCTCCTCTTTGAGATCAGGCTTGCACGCGCTCATCGGGGGATTAGCCAATACAAGAGCGTTACTTCCCGCGACCGAGATAATTCCCCACTTCCCAGTCACAGCGCAGGCGCGCCCATAGTCAGTGCTTGGGTCCAACGGATTCGTCAAGTTGATCTCGTGCCCCTTCCATTTAGCCGAGACCGCCCTCGGCACAAGTATGTGCGGGCCCGCGTCACAGGCCAGATACTGGTATTTCTGGTTCCTCGACGTTGATAATGGGTAAAAGCGTCCAAGCGGGAGGGCGAAGCGCCGCGACGCCCCAATATTTGGGACTCGCAGCGCTCGTCCCTCCCGGAGAACGGCTTCGAAGACAAGCTT
>JBEKUQ010000601.1:0-2782 GCA_049514835.1 Verrucomicrobiota bacterium
AGCACCGTCTCGTTGTGCGCCAGTTCCCCCAGAATGGTCAGAGGCGGCGAGCCGTTTCGGGTGAGGGCCAGGTCAATGGCGTCGCGCACCCCAAAGCACATGCCGAGGTGCTGCGCCCGGATGATCGTGAGCCTGCGCGCCGCCGCCGGGCTTTTTTCGCATTCACTTTGTATCACAAAGTAATAAGACGGCGCTCCTCCAAAAATGTTCAATCTTTCGCCCATTTATCTTTTCGGGCGGGCCTGCCGCACTATTTCCTCCAGCAAATCTATGTAGGCCGCGAAGGCCTTCCGCCCGGCCGGCGTCAGCGCGCAGGTGGTCAGCGGCCGCGCCCCTGGATAGGTCTTGGTCACCGAGACAAACCCCGCCTCCTGCAACGTCTTGATGTGCTGGCTCAAATTTCCGTCCGTCATCTTGAGCGTGTCGCGCAGTTCGGTGAAGGAAAGCTCCGGGGAGGCCGCCAGCAGCGAGACGATGGGCAGCCGCCCCTTCTCGTGAATCACCCGGTCAAGCTGAAGGAACGGTTTTGTGTTCACACCACATTCCCGCGCTTTTCCGTGAAGTAAAGGTAAAGCCCGTAAGCCGCGTGGCCCCCGCCGAACAACACGCCCATCACGATATTGGGGTTGGCCAGGGGAGATTCCACCGCCTCCTGAGCGTAGATCAAACCAGCCAGACCTGCCACCGCGCATAAAACAAATCCCCAGCCGAACAGGCGAAATCCCCGCGGCATGAAAAACCCGGCGGCGTGCATGGCCAATCCATAGAGCGCCATCCAGATGATCACCAGCGACAGAACCTCCTCGCGGTCATCCGTGTCCACTATAAAAAAGAGAATTCCCGTCACCAGCCCCGTAAAAAAAGCCGGCGCCACCGCTTGCGCCACCCGCCGCGTCGGCGGCGACCAAAATGGCTCCAACGCCGTCACCGCCTGACGCCGGATCAGCAGGAACGCCTCCGTCAAGCAGACCAGTGCGACGGCGGCCCAATAGCCGGCGAAGAGGGGGGACGATTCCAGCTTCAGCGCGGCGCCGAGCGCGCCGGCGGCGAGGCCGGTCGCGCCCACCAGGCCCATGACGGGCGCCAGCGCCCGGCGGTAGACGGCCGACCGCTCCATCAAGGTGCGGATGACTTGCAGATTTTCCGAGGCCCAATCAGTTTGCATGGACGCACTTTGCACAACAAAGCCATCCAGGTCAATCTTATTCTCTACGGCTTGATGACCACCTTGCCCATCACTTGGCGTTGCCGCAACGCGTCAAACGCCGCCCGCGTCTCCGCCAGGGGGTAAATTCCGCCGATGGCCGCCTTGAGCTTGCCGGCCGCCGCCCATTGCAGCGTCGTCAATATGTCTTCGCGCCGCCGTCCGTAACTGCCAATCAGCTTCTGTTCCTTGACGAAAAACGGCCACAGTTTGAGCGCCGTTTCCCGCCCCGCCGTCGCGCCGCAGGTCACAATCGTTCCCCCGCGCGCCAGGCACTCGAAGCATTTTCCCAGCACCTCCCCGCCCACGTGTTCCACCACCAGATCCACTCCCCGTTTTCCCGTAATCTGGCGCACCTCCGCCGGCCAATCCGGGCGCTCCGAATCCACCGCGTAATCGGCCCCCAGCTCCGTGGCAAATTTCCGCTTCTCCTCCGTCGAGCCGGTGCTCACCACGCGCGCGCCCAGGCGTTTGGCGATCTGGATCGCGCCCGACCCCACTCCGCTCGCGCCGCCCATCACCAGCACCCAGTCGCCGGACCGGACTTGCGCGCGATGGGTCAGCATGTGCATGGCGGTGCTGGCGGCCAGCGTGAGCGCCGCCGAGGTTTCATAATCAACCTGCTCCGGCAATCCAACCAGCGCCCGTTCCGGCACGCTCACTTTTTCCGCGAAGCCGCCATCCCGATGCACCCCCAGCAAGCGGCCCTTGAGACAAAGCGACTCCTCGCCCCGCGCGCAAAACTCGCATTCCCCGCAGAACAAATTGGATTGCACCGCCACCCGGTCCCCGATCCGCGCATGCGTGGCGCCGGGGCCAAGCGCGATGATCTCGCCAGCAACCTCGCCTCCCAGGATGCGCGGCAGCGGCGGCGCTCCGGGCACGCTTCCTTCCTCCATCCACAAATCCAGGCGGTTCAGCCCGCAGGCCCGCACCCGCACCAGCACCTCGCCCGGGCCGGCGACCGGATCGGGCGCTTCGCCGCAGACCAATTGGCCCGGCGCTCCATGCGCAATGAGTTGAACGGCTTTCATGCTGAAACTTCTGGCGTTGACGCGCTCAGGCGCCGGCTTTGTTGTCCTTTCGCCAGAGCCAACACAAGGCTCCGATGGCGAGGGCTGGAAGGAGAAACGCGCCCGCCAGCAGGAGATACCAGACAAGATACACACGCCAGGCGGGCACATAATAAATATCTCCTCCTGATGCATGCACCAAGGGCGGAATGAAGTCGAAGATGCCCATGCTGTCTGTGCATAGATACAAAACGCCGGAGACTTTTTCCGCCCAGACGTCCGCAGCCAAAAGAAGGGAGAAGGGCAAAAGGAGCAGGTAGGCGAATGCGGCATACATCGCCGTGGGGATGGAAAGTTTTGGCATGGTCATGTTGCGCAACGAGGCAGGGCCGCGGACCGGCCGCCGCGGTGGCTCGTGTGACCAAATTGGGCGCGCAAGGCGCATGGGTCAAGCGAAATTGAGAATGGGGACTTGAGAATTTGTTATTGGCAATTTCAGATTTTAGGCCGGGGCGGGGGGACGCCGCCGGGAACCCACAGACGGGGACGTCTGCGCTACGGGGCC
>JBEKUQ010000602.1:0-2781 GCA_049514835.1 Verrucomicrobiota bacterium
CATTCCGCCGGAAGCGGAGGAGGCGGACACGGTGAACAATGAACGGGCGGTTTTTCTGCGGTCGGTGGGCCGGCAGGTGCGGGTGCTGGTGGCGGAGGGGCAGCCTTCGTGGGACACGAAATTTCTGGTGCAGTCGCTCAAGCGCAATCCGCGGGTGGACCTGACGGCGGTGTACCGTCTGAACGCGCAGCGGCACGTGGCGGTGCTCTCGGCGACGAACGGGGAAATGCGCAGCGAACAGGACCTTTTCCCGCGGACGGCGGAGGCGATGAACGGCTACGACGTGATCGTGCTGGGGCGGGAAGCGGACGCTTTTTTTGACAAGAACACGGAGGGGCTGCTGACGGATTTTGTGTCGCGGCGGGGCGGCAGCCTGGTGTTCGCGCGGGGCAAGGCCTACGGCGGGCGGTTTGCGGCGCTGGCGAAATTTGAGCCGGTGGCGTGGGGCAGCGGGGCGGCGGGGGCGGTGAAGCTGCGGCCGACGGAGGCGGGGCGGGAGAATCCTATATTTGACCTTGGGGCGGCGGGGACCCTGGAGGAATTGCTGGAGAAGCTGCCGGCGCTGGACCAGGCGAGCGTGACGCTGGGGGAAAAGCCGCTGGCGGTGGTGCTGGCCAACGCGGTGGAACAGGACGGGCCGATTTTGCTGGCCTATCAGCGTTACGGGCAGGGCAAGGCGCTGAGTTTGAACGCGGGCGGATTGTGGCGGTGGTCGTTCCGCGAGACGGGGCAGGAGGAAAGCGAGGCGGCCTACCAACGGTTTTGGGTGTCGCTGTTGCAGTGGCTTCTGGGCGGCAGCCAGTTTTTGCCCGGCTCGGACGTGGCGCTGACGAGCGCGCGGCGTTATTATACGAGCGAGCAGCGGATGGGATTTTTGATTGCGACGCGCAACCTGGATGCGACAGCCTACCAGCCGCGGCTGGTGATAGCGGGAGCGGGCCAGAGCACGGAGGTGGAACCGCGCGCGCGGGGCGACTCGTTCGTGGCGGAGGCCGGCCCGTTCGCGCCGGGAACCTATCGGGTGACGCTGAAAAACAACGTGGGCAAGCCGGCGGAATTGGCGCAGACCATCGAAGTGGTGAGCGCGTCGGTGGAGAACCGGGAGTTGTCCGCCGATCCCGAAACGATGCGCCGGCTGGCGGAGATTTCCGGCGGCGCGGTCGTCACGGCGGGCGACGTGGGGCGCATGGCGGAGGTCATCCGGCGCTGGGAAGCCCGGCGGCAGTTGACCCACCGGGAACAACCGGTATGGGACCGGTGGTGGGTCTGGGCGGCGCTGGCCGGGGTGCTGGGGGCGGAATGGTGGCTGCGCCGCCAGGAAGGATTGTTATGAAAAGTGCGCCCCTCGCCAAATCCGGCAATTGGATGATAATAACACCGGTTTGGGCAGACAACACAACAAAATATGCGCGATGAGCAGAAGAAAAATTACCTATCATGCTTAGTGGCTGCTCACGACTTTGAAACGTTTTGGACATACTGCCACCAATGTGACGGAAATGCTTTCAGGGATGAATGCCACCAGGCGGCTCTCCGTTTTTTCAACCTTTTTGATAAAGAGCCGGAGATTTTTAAGAGCATCGCTGCGAGTTTCAATAGAATGGACTTGATCCGCGGGATGGAAGAGTGTCTACACATCCTCCGTGGCTGGGTGAATCATCCCGAAAACGCAGATGTCGCCGCAGAAGATATAGGCAGGTTTAATCGTTTGTACATTAATCTCTTCTTCCTGCTGTTAAGGATGGGTCTGTATGAGTTGCTTGAAGCGGGTACCACTTCCGAACTGTCACCTAAAACAGTCCAAATGCTGGAGAGCCACCTAAAATGGAGGGGACATTTGCCCATGCTGAGAAATGGATGTGACCCCGATGAACTTATGGACAGTATCGGGAAAAAGGCATCCATAGTGGTTGCGGGCGACATTAGGCATTCTCAGGAATTGATGAAATATGCTGAAACCGCGTTGGACTTTACAGAACGGATGGTTGAATTCATTTCCAGAATACGCAAGCTTGTTGGTAAGCACGGGGGATTTTTCGACAAGTTCACTGGCGATGGTTTTATCGCTTACTTCAACGAGGAGATTTCCGATCAATTCGACGGAAATCGGAACGACAGTTTTGTGGCTTTTATTCGCGATTGCCTGGAGTTTTCCGATCGCCATTTCCGATGTTGGACAAGGCATTTGAAGAAACGTCCAAGCGAACTGATTGGGTTAGCGATTGGCGCTGACCTCGGTGTTATCTCGTTTCAAAACCTTCACCACCATGTTGTCGCGGTTGGCGAGTCAATCGTTTGGGCAACACGGATGCAATCTGCCGCCAAGGCCGGGGAAGTTCTTGTCAATAATCTTCTCTATGAAGAACTTCGCGGACGAGGTGATCTTGCTTTCAATGAACGTACCGGCAAGACGAAGTCTAGGGAAGGTTTTTTGGTTCGGGCAATGTCCTTCAGCAAACAAGCACCAGAACAGTGATTTTTGCTTTCGCCATAGAAACACCGTTCCATTATTTTGTAGTCCGCAAAACGGGGTCGGCGCTATTGTGACATATGGCGGGGAGTGATTTTTGACCCTTGCACGAACCGTTAACGGAATGGCCAAAATGTCGGGTTCTTCTCCGGCTTGAAGTTGTCCACCAACTTTTGAGCCTCCGCAATTTGAACGGGTGACATACTACCCTTCAAAACCAGAAGGTATCGTTCAGCTTCAGGATTCTTTTGATTCGCGGCCAGCGTCCACCACTTGTAAGCCTCCACGAAGTCCTTTGCCACGCCTTCACC
>JBEKUQ010000603.1:0-2779 GCA_049514835.1 Verrucomicrobiota bacterium
CTGCCGGTTTTTGGGCTGGCAATTCCGCCGCCGCTGGCGCCGCTGGCACCGCAGGCTTCGCAGTGCAGCCACAGGCGCCCATCGGCATCTGTGGGGCGGGTGCGACTGCCGGAGGCGGGGTTGCAGGACTTGGATTCGGTGTAACAGTTGGATCACTCATAAGATTTTGTTGTTTTATTTAAATTGGCTCGTTAATTCGGCCACAGCCACAGGAGAGGCAATTTTGATGCCAGCACGGCGTGGTTGCGCAGAACATCCTCTGGTTCAACGACTTGGCGTCAGGCCATGTTGGCCGCATCTTCGTCAAACGAGCTGCCACGGGACGTTTTGCGCAATTTCAGCACAAACCGGAGGCGGCCTGTGCAACGCATTCCTTCAGTCACGGCTCGACGGAGCCTCGCCCTGGCGGGGACGAATAGTGAATTGGGAATGGTGACTGGTGAAAGAAATCGAGTCAGGGCTCGACGGAGTCTCGCCCACCCGGGGAGGCGGACTTGTCGCGCGGAGGGGCCTCCTTCAGCAGATGATATTGCTTGAGCTTGTATTGCAGGGCGCGCCGGCTGATGCCCAGCACCTTGGCGGCCTCGTTGCGGTTGCTGGTGACGTGGGTGAGGGTTTGGCGGATCAGCAGTTTCTCCACTTCGGCCAATGACATCCCTGGCCGCGCCGTAAAGGTGGTGGCGCTTTGATCGTGCGTCCGCAGGAAGTCCGGCAGGTCGTCCAGCTCGATGGCGGCGTTGCGGTGGGTGATGATCAACCGTTCCACCATGTTGCGCAATTGCCGCACGTTGCCCGGCCAGGGAAACCGCTGGCAAAGCCGCATGGCTTCCGCCGACATTTTCTTGCGGCGCCGTTTGTGCTTGGCGGCGAAGTGTTCCAGGAAATCCTCAATCAACACCGGGATGTCCTCCGCCCGCTCCCGCAGGGGCGGGATGACGATGGGCAGGATTTGCAGGCGGTAGAACAGGTCCTCACGAAACTTCCCGGCCTCCACCGCCGCCTGAAGCTGCTGGTTGGTGGCGGCGATGACGCGCACATTGACGCGCACCATCTCCGTTCCACCCACCATCCGAAAGGCGCCGTCCTCCAGCACCCGCAACAAATCGCCCTGGCCTTTGGGCGGGAGATCGCCGATTTCGTCGAGAAAAAGCGTTCCCCCATCGGCGAGTTGAAAGCGTCCGGGCTTGTTGGCCACCGCGCCGGTGAACGCTCCCTTGGCGTGGCCGAACAACTCGGCTTCCAGCAATTGTTCCGACAAGGCGGCGCAATTGACCGAGATGAAAGGCCGGTCGCTGCGGCGGCTCTTCAAGTGAATGGAACGGGCCACCAGTTCCTTGCCCGTGCCGCTCTCCCCTTCGATGAGCACGGTCACGTCGGTCTGGGCCACTTCATCTATGGAGCGCAGGATGGAGTGGACGCTTTCGCTGACGCCGAGCAACAGGCTGGGTTCGGAGCGTTTTTGCAGGCGCAGGCGCAATTCGTTGTTTTCGGCGACGACCGCCTGGAACTCCAGCGCCTTGGTCACCTGCGCCCGGAGCCGCTGCATGTCCAGCGGCTTGGACAAATAATCGTAGGCCCCTTCCTTCATGGCCTGCACGGCGCTTTCCACCGTGCCGAAGGCGGTCATCAAAATGAACAACGTGTCGCGGCTTTTCTCCTTTGCCTGCTTGAACAATTCCAGCCCGCTCATCCCCGGCATCTTCATGTCGGTCAGCACCAGGTTATAGAGGCGCTCGCCGACAAGCTGCAAGGCCGCCGGCCCGTCGTTGGCGGCGTCCACCACGTAGCCTTCCCGCCGCAACGCCTCCTGCACGCCGGCGCAGAGACCGCGCTCGTCATCCACCACCAGGATATTGATCCTCGATTTATCCATCAGGGGTTGGTTTGGGCCGCAACGGCAACTGCACGGTGAAGACCGCCCCGCCCTGGGGCGCGTTGGCGACCAGGACCGCGCCGCCGTGGGCGATGACAATTTGCTGAACAATCCAAAGCCCCAGGCCGCTGCCTTCCGGCTTGGTCGTGAAGAACAACTCAAAAATGGCCGACTGTTTTTCCAACGGAATTCCCCGGCCGCTGTCCTCGACCTCGATGGCCAGCAGCTCATGCTCGGCGTCCACCCGCGCGCGGACGGCCACCTGGCCCCGGCCTTCGACTGCCTGAATGGCGTTGATGACCAGGTTGACCAGGGCCTGGGTGAGTTGGACCGGATCGGCGGTCAGCGCGGGCAAGGATTCCGGCGCTTGCATGACGATCTCAATGCCGCGGGCGGCGGCTTCCGGACGCAGCAATTCGCAGACATGATGGATCAACCTGGCCGGTTCCACCGGCTGCAAGTCCAGCGCCGACGGCCCGGCCAGACTGAGGAATTGTTTGACGATGTTTTCCAGCCGGTGCAATTCCCCGCGGATGATTTCAAACCGGCCCGCGGCCTTTTCCCGCACCTGGGCCGGCTCCTGCGCCAGGTCCTCCTCCAGCAATTGGACGTGGATGTCCAGGGAACTGAGCGGATTGCGGATCTCGTGCGCCAGCCGCGCGAGCAGGCGCGAGAGGAGGAGCTGTTTCTCCTGCGCCGCCAGCTTGCTCACGTCCTGCCCCAGCGCCGTTGCCAAAATGTTTTCCATCACGGCCCCCACCATGCCAGAGACGCCGGGTTGAAGCCAGACCTCTTCGCGGGCAGGGCACGGAGGCAAAGGTTTAGCGGGATGATGTGCGAATGGCGGGAAAACCGGGTTGTTGACCCATGGAGGATGGGCCAGACCGGGGAGAAGTCAGGGGAATA
>JBEKUQ010000604.1:0-2773 GCA_049514835.1 Verrucomicrobiota bacterium
TCAGCGAGATGGTCAGACTGCCCTGCGTAAACACCCCGTCCGCCAATTGGCCGCGCTTGAGCAGCGGGCGCGGACGCACCGCCCGGTTGAGCACCGGCAGCCCGGCCGGAATGTTTTCCACCAGCGCCAGCGAGTTGTCGTCCTTGGCGATGTTCAAGATCGCGTCCCGCACCGTCAGCAGGTCCCGCCGCTCCATCACGATGTCGGCGTCCCGCAACAGCTCCCCGCGCGTCAGCGGCGCATGCGCCACCGCCGCCTCCCGCCAGATCTTCGCCTGCAACACCGCCTGCCAGTGGCCCACCCGTTCCTCGCCGTTCCACAAATCAAAGCCCGCCACAAAATTAGCATTGACACCCGCCGGCGGCATCTCCCCGATCTTCAAACGCAGCGGCTCGTCCGGCACCGCCACCGCCATCCAGGGCCGGGTTAAATGCAATTCCAGTTCGCCCAAATCCTTGACGTAATCCCGCTGCATCGCCGCCGTCAGCAGCCCCGTCAATTCCGTCTCCTCCAGTTGGCGCGTGCGCCGCAGCACCCGCACCCGGGTCGGGCCGGTCCAGTTGCTGGCGCTCATGCCCGCCACGTTCGTCCGCGCCAGCGCGAGGACCTGATCGCGGCTCAAAAAGATCGTTTGGCCCAGGGCGGGAGCCAGGGCCAAACGAATTTGTGGGAGGACCACAGGTGGGTTGGCTTTGACGAGCTGATTGAGAAATACACCGGAACTGTCCACCCGCGCCTCGGGCAGCAACTTCCACGAAACGGCGGGAGCCGCGAACTCATCGCCTGGTAGCGGCGCTCTGTGAGCGCCGCCAAAATCATTCGTTCCCTGCGCCGCCGCCAGTTCGTTGGTCAGCGACGTCGGCGCTCCCGGAACTTCACCCGCCAGAGCCGGCCCGGCGCAAAGCGAACCTGCCACCGCCGCGCCGAGTAATCCCACGATTTTGTGAAAGCGTTTCATGCCGGTCAGCGCCGCAGATTGTTGCTCTCCTGCATCATTTCGTCCGCCGATTGCACGGACTTGGAGTTCACCTCGTAGGCCCGTTGCGCCACGATCATGTTCACCATCTCCTGCACCACCTTCACATTGGACATTTCCAGGTAGCCCTGTTGGATCGTCCCATAGCCGTTGTTCCCCGGTGTTCCGGTTTCCGGCGTCCCCGACGCCAGGCTTTCCGTGTACAAATTGCCGCCCACCGAATTCAGCCCCGCCGGATTGGTGAACCGCACCAACTGCACCTGGAAATTCGTCGTCCCGCTCGAGGACGTCATCGTCACCTCCCCGCTCGAGGAAATCGTGATGCCAGTCGTCCCGGCTGGAATCGGCTGGAAGCCCCCCTGCAACGGCAATCCGTCGCTCGTCGTCACTTGCCCGGTCGCCGATCGTTTCAGCGCCCCGTCCCGCGTGTAGGCAATCGAGCCGTCCGGCATCTGCACCTGGAAAAAGCCGTCCCCGTTGATCGCCAGGTCCAGTTGCTCGGTCGTCTGCGTCAGTTCGCCTTCCGTGAATACTTTGGAAGTCGCCACCACCCGGCTGCCGTGGCCTATCTGGATGCCCGTGGGCAATTGCGTCCCGCTCCCCTGCTCCGCCCCCGGCGCCCGCGTCGTCTCATACAGCAGGTCCTGGAACTCAATCTTGCTGCGCTTGAATCCGGTAGTATTGACGTTCGCCAGGTTGTTCGCGATCACGTCCAGGTTGGCCTGCTGCGCCTCCATGCCCGAGGCCGATGAATAAAGACTTCGCACCATAAATCAAATCAGGTGGGGTTGCCCAGGTCGGTAATGGTCTTGTTCAGCCGGTCATCCTGAATCTGGATGACGTGCTGATTGGCCTCGAAGCCCCGCATCGCCGTCATCAGGCTGGCCATTTCCACCACCGTCGAGCTGTTGGATGTTTCCAAATAACCCTGCCGCACCTTCGACGTCGCCGTCTCCGGCTTGAGGCCCGGATTCTGCGCCACAAAATAACTCGCGCTGATCTGCGTCAGCAGCCCCGGCTTGTTGAACTCCGCCAAGGCCAGTTTGCCCTTCGAACTGGCCCCTTGGCTGATGTCGCCGCCCGTGGAAATGGACAACGGCGCCGGGTCCGCCGGATTGAGCTGGACCGGTCCGCCCTGGCTCAGCACCGGATAACCTTCCTTGGTCACCAGTTGGCCCTTCGCGTTGATTTGAAATTCCCCGTCCCGCGTGTAGCCCTTCGTCCCGCCCGGCAATTGCACCTCGAAGAATCCTTTCCCCTCGATCGCCACGTCCGTCGGCAGGCTGGTCGGCTTCAATTCGCCGCCCGTAAAATTGGTCGTCGTCGTCCCCTTCGGCAGAACGAACATCTGCGGCGCCTGGCTCCCGCTCACCCCCGCCGGCATCAATCCCGCTTGCACCGCCGCCAGCGACAACTCCTGCTTCTTATAGCCGGGCACCGAACTGGACGCCAGATTGTCCGCAATGATCTCCTGCCAACGGCTGTTGGCGTTCAGGGCGGCGCCTGCCTGGAACAAGCTGATATTCACGAACCCATGCGGAGCAACGACCATGCCACAGGAAAAAAAACCTTGTTCCACAAGCAATTACTCCTTTCCGCCCCTGTCACGGGCAAAACCTGCCCTGCCCACCGGGCCAATTTTGCCCCGTTCCCACCCCCACCACTCCCTTGCCGCGCCAGAGCAAAGCGACGGCGGCATCACTCCCTTGCCGCCACCAGCCATTCCAATAAACGGCCATCCAGCCAACCTCGCTCCTCCTCAACATTTAGCACTTAGCATTTATAATTCATCATTTC